>JACRIK010000019.1 GCA_016235865.1 Planctomycetota bacterium
AAATAACCAGGAAAGTAGTCAGCGGAGAGAGAAAGCTGGCGATTACGACCAACTAAGTGGTTAGGCCGTAAAGTTTCTGTTAGTAAAATCACTGTTTACCGCTTAGTGCGGTTCTGTAAAAGTGTTTTTGGACATGCTCCACATACCTATTGGACCAGATATTGTATCTTGTGCCGTCCGACTGCTCCCAGACCACGAAGGCATTGCCGCTGGCATCAACCGCAATCTGGGGGGAATTGGCATATACGGTTCCGGTTTCAATAGGTCCAGCCGTGGCCCAGCCCGTGCCGGAGACATACCTATTAGCCCAGATATTGGCCGTTGTGCCGTCCCGCCTCCAGACCGCCAGGGCATTGCCATTGGCATCAACCGCAATCTGGGGGCCACCGGCATCACCTGCATTGTCTGTCTCTACGAGCACTGGTGTGCGCCACGCCTGCCCGGTGGTAAAACTCCAGGTGTAATCAACGGCCAGGGCATTGCCGGCCGAATCCGTTACCCCGGTGGTTATGGTGGCCGTGTAAACAGTTAAATCGGCCAAGGCGGCCGATGGCGTAAAAGTGGCGGCGGCGCCTACGCAGATAACCGTTCCGGCTACCCCGCTGAGCGTAAATGTGCCTGTGGTAACGGTCGTGGCACTCATCGCCTCGCTGAATGTGACGGTAATGACGGTATTGAACGCGATGCCGGTGGCGTTAGCCGCCGGCCCCTTGGATGAGACAGTCGGCGGAGTGGTATCAGGCGCGCTCGAACCGCTGTCCGAACCGCCGCCGCCGCCGCCGCAACCCGCGTAACCCAGCATCATTACGCCGGCAAACAAGGCCAGGACTATCCCGGCCGTCCATATTCTGTTTCTCATAGCACACTCCTCTGGCGCCGAAGCGCCATGGCGCCCTTATGGCGCCACTTCTTTACCGGTTACCCGGCTTGGTTAATCAATGACGGCAGTTTACCACATAACGGTAAAATGTCAAGAGATGTTACAATATTTTTGCAGCCGGCAGCCACGACCGCGTCCCTCCGCGGGGGGCCGGGGGTTGTTTACTCGCAGTTAGCGACCCCGCCCGTACGGGCGGGGTAAACTCCGGAGCGTTATCTGCGAGTTATCCCGCAACGAAGTGGAGTGGTTATTTCCCTCCAGCCGCTGGCGCAGTTATGCACTTTACTTTAATCTTATATTGCGTATCAGGTCTCCCGCACCATCCGGTAAAATATCTCCATTTCTTCTTGATAACAACCGACTAATAATGTATAAATGCAGAAATATTATTAAAGAAAGGACATGCGCTATGAAGGAAACCATGAAAATAAAACTCGGCCTGGCCATCATCTTATCCGGGGCCATTATCCTGGGCTATTACGGCTGCGGCGGCAGTTCATCCTCCAGCGACTCCGGCTCCAGCGCCCCGCTCTATTCCACCGGCGTCCTGGATACCACCTTTGATACAGACGGCGTTGTTACCACCACCATCGGAAGCGGTGGTGATTATGCCCAGGCCATAGCCCTGCAAACAGACGGTAAGATTCTGGTAGCCGGATATGCCTTTAATGGTTTAGATAATAATATCGCCCTGGCGCGTTATAACGTCAATGGTTCTTTGGATACCGCCTTTGACACGGACGGTGTCGTTATCACCGCTATCGGAAGCGACGATGGTTATGCCTCTGCTGTAGCCGTTCAGACCGACGGTAAGATTGTGGTGGCCGGATATGTTTCTAATGGCGCTAATAATGATTTTGCCTTAGCCCGGTATACTATCACCGGCACATTAGACACCGCCTTTGACACCGACGGCATAGTCACCACCACTATCGGAAGTAGTAATGATTATGCCTATGCCCTGGCCCTGCAGGCCGATGGTAAGATGGTAGTAGCCGGAAATGCCTGGAATGGCGCTAATGATAATTTTACCTTAGCCAGATATAACACCAACGGCTCTCTGGATACCACCTTTGACACCGACGGCATAGTCACCACCACTATCGGAAGTAGTGATTGTTATGCCCAGGCCATAACCCTGCAGGCAGACGGGAAGATTCTGGTAGCCGGATATGCCTATAACGGCGCTGATAACGACTTTGCCCTGGCCCGCTACACCATCACCGGCACGCTTGATACCACATTCGGCATTTCCGGCGTAGTCACCACCACTATCGGAAGTAGTAATGATTATGCCTATGCCCTGGCCCTGCAAGCCGATGGCAAGATTGTCGTCGCCGGATATGTTTATAATGGCGTTAACTATGACTTTGCCCTGGCCCGGTATTGGCGTTAACGCTTAAAATAACCCGGGCGGATTCGCTTTACTGCGGTCCGCCCGGAAAAATATCAGATTCTGCTTGTCAAACCCTTTTAAGCGGTTATATTATATATGCCGGGGGGCGGAAAAAGTCCCTATCCCTGTCCCTCCAAAAACCCAATGACTCTGCCCGTCCCCGTCCCCCGGCTTAATCCTTCTCCGCGCCCGGGCGGTGAAAGGTGTTTTATGAAGAAAGAAGACATTAAAAAAAGCATTGTCCTGGGCGTGGTGGCTGTCGCCTTACTCTGGGGTGTCTTTGGAATCACCCATATCATAACTCATGGATACCGGCCGGTTACAAGCATCGACGATATTATACGGACTATAGGGTATGTCGTCATCATCCCGATTTCAATATTAGTCCTATTCAATATCAAACTGCCCCTGGCGCTGGGCAGACCGCTGGCCGTCCTTTCCATCCTGATGGCGTTAGGTTATCTGGCATTCTTTCGCTCATTCTTTTCCGAACCCCCCTATCCTTCCCCATCTCTTGGATTTTATACCTACTTTGCTGGATTGGTTGCATGGTATTCCTTGTGCCGCCAATCATAACCTTTGCCATCTACGCCATCCGGGTCCTGCGCCCGGCCAAGAAATAATTTCTCACCACGAAAACACGAAAGTCCGAAGACACGAAAAGGACTAAAAAACATTTCGTGATTTCCTTATTTCGTGCCTTCGTGGTTGCATCTTCTCCGCGCCCGGGCGGTTAATCTGTGCCCTCTGTGGTCATCCGCGTCCCATTAGTCCCTCCGCGCCAGACCGACAATTAAGCGCATTTACCTTGACAAAACCAGGCAACATGCTATATAACTGGGTAACACTGTAACGTAAGGAAAGGGAATGGTTATGAACAAAAAGAAATTGGCAATCATCACCGGCGCAATTTTATCCGTTGCCTTGGTAACCGCCTTGACTTATGTCGGCTGCGGCGGCTCCTCCAGCAAGGGCGGCTCCAGCGTTGTAGCCAAACTGGCGGTTAGAGGAACAATCGGGTCCGGCTATACACCACCGCTGGCTTCCCGCCCGGACAACTTCCTTGACAAATTCTGTTCCATCTTTTCGCCCGCATTTGCCTGGGCGGCCGCCGATATTCCGGTGAATAAAATCCTGGCCGTGCCTTATGATGGCGGCGCTTTTGAGGATTATTCGGTGCGGAATATCAAGGAGATTCCGATTAATCCGGACGGTACATTTACCATGTCATTGGAAAAAGATATGAACTGGCTGCTTATCCTGGTGGATACCACCCAAACCGGACGCGAGAACCAATTCATAAGTTATGTGGCCTTAGACGCGGGCTCGGGCGAGCGCCTGCTCCAACTGCCGGTCTCCAGCGTCAGCGCCGATTCGCTTGACCTGGGCAACCTGGTCAGGGCTACGGATATGGCCGTGGCCGACAATGCCGCGATTACGGCCAGCGCCTTCTCTCTGACCGCGCAGCAATTAACCACCCTGGCCAGAGGCGACGACATGTTAAAAACAGTCAAGAACCTTTTCGTCAACTACGACAGTGTTACGCGCCAATATTACCTGCTCCGTCCCCAGTATGAATGGCGCGGTGATTATAACTCCCTGGCCCTGGGCGCCTACACCACCGCCACAGATTATGCTTATCACCATTACCTGCTTATGATGGAGACCAATGACCCGTCGCTTACCCTTAATAGTTTAATCAGCGCCGATGGTCTGGCGCCGGCCAAGGTCTGCCAGATGATTCCGCCGTCCGATGTTCCCACGGTAAATAACACACCGCCTATTTATTCGGCCTCCAACCCCATATCCAACGCCTATGCCGTGGCCGCAGACATCATCCCGAACACCAACGGGCCCGGGTTCATGTTGCAATACCCGTCCACCCTGCGTGATTTCCGGGCGCAACAATCTGGCGCCAATATGCTCTTCGACCTGGGTTCCGCCAACCTGAGCGGCACCGCCCCGGCCGGAATCTGGAATTGGACCATCAACGGCGCGCCGGTCGGTAAATTTGATATCGCCATCACCCTGCCGATAACCGGAGACAAACAGGTCAAGGGCTTCGTGCCGGCCATCAAGGTTAACACCGTTACCGATGCCGGGTGTGAAAAAATCACATCCATGCAGATTAAGTGGTATGTCTATGATGACGGGGCCGCGGGTTATGTGGAAGCGGACAACACGGTGCTCAAATACCTGACCCAATCCTTCATGATAGTTCTATCGAATAATTCGCAGGTTACTCCGCGCTTTGAGCAGTTTACAGAATTACCCCTGACCACTTCACTGGTTACGCCCACGCTGGCCACCGGCTGGTATTTGGGAACCGGGCCTACCGTGGAACAGGAGGCCCGGCGCATCGGGTTCGGCTATAAGTCCGGCGGTGTTGAGTATTTCTTTGCCTGGGATAAACCTTAGCGACCGCCAAACGGATTCTACGGCCCTTTGCGCCCCTGTCCCGAATGGCACATAGTTAAGGGGTAGCCATCCCCTTATTGTCATTCTGAGCGGAGCGAAGAATCTCATTACGAGCACAAAAAGAGACCCTTCACTTCGTTCAGGGTGACACCTTGGAGCTTAACTATGTGCCATTCGCTCCTATTCGTCCCATTCGTGTTTGATTATCCGGTATCCTGCATCCTGCATCCTGCATCTGTGGTTTCTACACTACATATCCAAGTATGTAGATTACCAGCTCGGTGGAATTGTTTCCAGCCACATAGGCCTGTCTTAGAGCCAGTTAGACTTTAGTCGTTACTGGCTCTTAGATCCCGCCGCAGGCGGGGCCACATTAAACAATGTATCCTAGAATATATATCACCAGTTCAGTAGAGTTATTTCCTGATACATAGGCCTGCCACAACAGCGTCCGGTCAGATGCCACCGGCATCAGGACTGAGCCGCCGTTACTAATCCCCGGGGCATTAACCGGCGGAGCCATGACCTGCAAGGCATACTCCGCGCCCAACTGACTGAAGATATATGCCATCATCCCGCCGTTGGCGTAACTCTGGTTGATGACTGCAATGGACACAATCACGCCCTTGGTGTTGAGTGGAATAATCGCCGATAAATCCACAGTCGCCGGTTGGGTGGTAGCGGTAATCCCGGGGAAATCAAGGGCCGTAACCGGCGCCGGAAGCATAGTTAGTGTATCCCCGCCGCCCACGCCCGGGGCTAACTTGGCTTGCGTCACTTGCCCGTCACCGATTTCCGCAGTAGCAATTGGCGGCGTAAGTGGTCTTGCTACCGGAGTAAATGATAACTTCTCCGGCGTAACAGAGCCGTTAGCGAGTTTTTCCGTAATCACGCTGTTTGATTGCAGTTCGCCGGAACCGATGGCGTTGTTGGCAATCTTGTTCTGGGTAATGGTGTTGGTGGCAATCTTGGATGCAATGATTGCGCCGTCGGCAATCTTAATAGAAGTCACCGCGCTGTTGGCAATTTCATCCGTTGACACCGCCGGCGTAATCGGCCGGGCCACCGAGGGCGGCGTAAAAGATAGTTTGGCCTGGGTAATCGCCCCATCCCGGATTTTGGCCGTGCTGATGGAGTCATCCGCTATCTTGGCATTCGTAACGCTCCCGTCTGCCAGTTTCTCGTTGGTGATGGCCTGGTTGGCAATCTTTTCCGCTGTCACGCTGTTTGCTGCCAGCTTGCCGGTTTCAACCGCGCTGGACATCAGCTCATCCGGTCCGATCATCCCGTCGGCAATCTTAGCCCGGGTAACCGAACTGTCCCGGATATGTTTTTCCTCGATAGCGTCGTTGGCTATCTTATCGCCCGTGACCGATTGCGGGCTTAAGTGCCTGGTTTTGATTTCGTTGGCCCGGTCGTATAAAGTCCTTGCCATAATGTGATACTCCTTTCGCATTGCCGAACCGGTGGTCCGGGCAGACGCGCCAATGGCTTCCTGCATAAAGGTAGGAAGACCTGTTTTTACAACGTTTCCAGTATTTGGTTAACGCCTCGCATTGCATAACATTCCTCTTGTCATTCTGAGCCGGAGGCGAAGAATCTCACATTGAAGCGAGACCCTTCGCTCCGCTCAGGGTGACATTTCAGTCACCTACGCCCCCCGATGTGACATCGGGGGACTTCGCTTACGCTACGCCGTATATATCTGCGCCTCCAGTTTGAGTTGGCCGTTATCCACGAACCAGACGCAATAGGACTTGTCCACGGTGCGCGTCGCCACCCAGTTATTTGCCTTGGCTGAGTCCGAAACGCTGGACAGGAAATCCATAATACGCTGGTTATGGCTGGCCAAAGAAGCCGCATCATAACCGCTGGCCGTTACCAGCACGCCGGTCTGGATAAGCAATTGAGCCAATCCAACCCTGAGCGTGGCCTTGAGCCGCCCCTTGGCGATGTCATAAGGACCGCCGCCCGGCAGAATCTCAGAGCCCTCCGGCAGTTGCTCGGCAATGGTCTGGTTACCGGTCAGCCATTCGCCCATAATGGCCGCGGCCTGCAGACCCCCAACGCGCGAGCCCACCAACCTCAGGACCTTGACTATGCCTTCCTCCCAGGCCGACTGCTTGGCTTCGACATTATCCTTATACCGCTTGGCAAAGACGCCGTCTATTTCCTCAAATGCCCGGTCCCAGTTGTCGTTATACTTGTTATAGGCATTGAGCAGATTGGTTCTCTGCTTGGTGCGGATGTCGGATGCGGACAGGTCGCCCTTAGAGATAAAAGAACCGTCCACGAACGGCTCAAAGTTCTCAGCGGCCGGGGTGGCCATCACCTGGCCAAAGGTCGAGTCATCAGGAATCCGCTCCTTACGGCGGCTATTGATGACCTCGGCGTTATTGACCAGTCCGTCCCGCCATCTGGTGCCCATCTCCGGCCGGGGCGTAATCGCCGCCAAAACCGGAATGCTCACTTTAGTATGTATCATGTTTGTTCGCCTCTCTTAGAGCCAGTTAGACTTCCATCGTTACTGTCTCTTAGATCCCGATGAGTGTAGCCGATATCGGGAGCGTTCTACAGTTAGCGCCACGCTCTGTTAAAAATTGGCCCGCCTATCCGCGCCGGTGAGAAGCACGGATACTCACCTGGCAGGCCAATCTCTTTTTTCACTACGAGAATCCCCTCTTGAGAGGGGTGTCCCGAAGGGACGGGGTGTGTTACACACCCCTAAATCCCCTCTTAATAGAGGGGACTTTTTACATTCTTTGTGCCGGCGCCTGTCCCGTCGAATGACGGGATGGTTAATCTTTAACGGTCGCATATCCCGCGCCGACCAGGGGTCGCTTGGGCAATCTAGCCAATACCCCAGCGCAATTGTCGTCCTCGTCGACATTGCCCTGTTCGCGGTCTATCTTATCAATGATATCATCGGTCCATTGCCTGGACTCCTGCCACTGGCTGGCATCCAAGAGCCACTCGTCGCCCATTCGGATGGACGAGGGCAGGGGGTGCCGGCGGTCGCGATGGGTCTTGTCGTAGCAATGCTTGCACAGGCAATCCGTCTCGCGGTCGAAGGGTGGGCCGATTTCACCGCCGCAGATGTCGCACTTGCCAAATTCGTTTTCCATAAAATGCTCCTTTTCTTACTCGCTGTTAAACTTCAGTTGTTACAGCGAGTTAGACCCCGCAGAATTGCGGGGCTTACCTTATGTTATTCTGCTCCAAAAATTTATAAATTTCTCCTATCGGGACAACACCGGCCATAGTTGTAACCAGTTGCCCATTGTAAACCTTCACCCAAACCGCGATTCCTATTACCTCATAGGTCTGCGCATCGTAAACGGGTCCTCCCGAGTTACCGGGCAAAACCGGTGCAGTCATTTCCCAATGGTCTGACTCAACCACAGAAATGATTCCATTGGATGGTCTGGGATTTAAACCCAAAGAGCAGCCAACTACATATACCGGCGTAAAAACATAGGCGGTATAATCCTTCTGCGCCAGCCGGGCTTTATATGTAAGTGATTGTGACGGCCTGAGCAAGGCCAGGTCTTTTAGGGTATCGGTGATAACCACGGTCGCGGTCAAAACCCGGTCATTGGTTTCAATCGTTACCGTGCTTTCGTCTTCTACGACATGCGCAGCCGTCAGGATGTAATCATCAATCGCAACGCCCGTTCCAGTAGACCACCCGGCTGATATTTTTACAGCCGGATATAGAAGTTTTTCATACTCAGTTTGGTATGGATTACGGTTCTTATCCGGCGCTTTGACTATTACTATTTCCGTGGTGTCATCTACCCTATACGCTCCACGCTCTACGCTCAACGCTAAGGCAATCGCCAGCAACCCATAAACAACCAATCTCTTTATCATAAACCACCTCGTTGAAGCATTAACCGGCACACCGGCCAACAGGTTAACTGGCCGACTGCCTGCTCTCTCCTACCTATATGTGCTAACCGTAAATTTAGGGGCGTTTTTGAGGGATGGTGAAACGGGTGATTTTTGATAACTGCTTGGCAGGCAAGGAAATAAAAAATCCGATATTTTTTGGTTCACCGTAAACTTTAGGGTTAGACGGTGGGGGGTGGGGTATGGTAGTGGGGGGTTTAATCCAGGGCCGTGTCGCTTCTTATGGTCAATAGCGCCCCTGCAGTGATTAGATAGCCACCAGGCAAATATTAGATGGCCACCCCGTAAATATTGGATAGTAACCATCTAATGATTTGATGGCCACCCCGTAAAGATTGGATGGTGACGATGCAGAGGATTGATGGTAACGACGTAAAAATTAGGTGGTAATGATATAAATGTTAGATGGTGACGATGTAAGAATTTGATGGCCACCCCGTAAAGATTGGATGGTGATGATATAGAAGTTTGATGGTAACGATGTAAAAATTAGGTGGTAACGATATAAATGTTAGATGGTGACGATGTCAGGATTGGATAGTAACGATGTAAAGAATGGAATGTATGCACTCTGGGGCCAAGAACAAAAAAGCGGCCTGCCCGCCTCTGGCTGGGGTTTTAAGAAAACGTGGCCTGGTAAGGCAGGTAGATTAAGAGAAAGAAGGAATTAAATGTACCCCAGGAGAAAGGAGAAGAAATTAAGAATTTTTAAATGTCTTGAGATACTCTTTTAAATCAATTGCAGGAGCTGTTCCTAATCTTTGAAGCTCATCTAATAAATTAATGAAAAAGAAAATCAAAGATTCTTCCTGTGAACTTTTTTCAAATTTATACTTGTTTTTACCTTTATTTTTATACCAGAATGAGACGCAAGTAAGAGAACAACCAAAATGTAAGAACTTCTCTTTGGGTAATTTGAAAAGGTTTGCTTTTAAAGGTACTGTATATTTACTATCAATTGTTAAAATTCCAGCCAGAATATTAAAAGGCTTTTTAGGGTTATTAATTACACCTCCAGCATGATAAATCGGAGCCGAAGTGCGTTTCAGCTTGCGTACAGAGGCCGCTTTTTCAGAAGCATATTTAATATTGCTTCCATTTAAGGTTGGCTTAACTTCAATCACAGCATAGATGCTTTCTGCTGGTATGTAAAGTGTATTATCTTGATTAAACAGAAAGGGAGAATAGTGTTGGTCAAAAATTACAATATCAATCTGATCACTTAATTTACCCTTAGAATCTAAAACAAAAGCTTTATTCGCAACCTGATAACGTTTGGGTAAATAAGTTCTCAACATATTTGCCCACCTATACTCAGTAGCATCACCTTTAGTTACGGGATGAAATATGATTTTCCTGTTGAGCAAAAAGCGACTTTCCATTTCTTCCTGTAACCCCAAAAAAGCTTTTCGTAAATCAATCGTTTTGTTTTTACTCATAATGGTTTCTTAATAAATAATTCTACCCCAATTAGCACTCAAAAGGCTATTACCTGCTGCATTTGAAATTTTTAATTTTTCTAACAATGTTAAATCGTCAGAAATTATATTGGCACTATTTGCAGGATCAACCACTTGAGTACCAGTTAAGTCATCTTTAAGATATTGTAATACAGTAAGAAAATTATTAGCTATTTGGCCTATATTTTTATTATAAAGAGCATTTAGCACTGATAACTCCAAATAAAACGAGGGGAAATCTAGTCCATTTAAATTACGCCAAATTTTTGTCGCTACTATCTCATCAATTCTATCAGAATTTTTAACTTTATCAATATGTCGCTGAATATTTGTTTGCGTCCATGTCTTTTTCTTATTTTTCCATAGACTATGGTTATTTGTATTACCTGATTGCTTCCTTGCAGGAATCAAATCAACTGAAAGAGTAGAATGTTTAATGCCAATAGAAACATTCTGGCGACGAGGAGAATACCGCTTTCCCTCTAGATAATCATATAAATTATCGTAAATATCTTTTAATGTCCCTGGTGTATTCGAACTGAGAGAGATAAATAAATCAACGTCAGTTGAACCTTTAACGGCAGTTCCTTTGGCGCAAGATCCGGAAAGAGAAATATCCAGTAAATATACACCTCCCCACTCACGAATCATGGGAGAAATTAATTGTCGCACATTAGATGCTACTAATGAACTAACTAATGGAATCATTTTATATTTAGATATAATAGATCCAACATATTCATCTGCGGTCATTTTTATCCTCTTTCACAACAATTAATAATTCCCTTACAATATTTGCTTTAACATTCCCAAAGCGTCCCTTACCTTTTTGTTCACAAGCGGCACCGCGAATACATATTACGTCTACACCTGTTTGCCAAAGATTTGGAAGTTGTTCTTTGGTAATAGAACCAGCTAGCCAGGCTTCTATTTTATTCTTATGACAATGAGATACAAACCTCTTAATATCTTCTAAAGTTAAATAATTTAAAAGTCCCTTGCCACACTCTTTATCAAAAGTATCTATTAATATCCCATCTGCTTTAATTTCTTTTGCTAATTTAGGGCCGCCTTTAATAGGGTCAAATATCTTGCGTAACTTTGTGTCTGCAAATATTGCAGGTATAACCTGTTTCCTTGGAAACCAATGCTTTACTGTTCGCACTATATTACCACCTAAATAACACGCATCTTTATACTTAAGGTTTGCTAACCCGGCCTTTATAATATCTGCTCCGCTGGATGCAACGCCTAATGCCGCCTGACAAGCCGTGCTTCTATTTAATTGTCTTTCTCCTATATTTGTAGAAACTAACATCTTTCTAGGCAGTGCTTTTCGTACCGTCATTATATTTAAAGGATAAGGTGTTCCAAGAGCAGAGGCAGGAAATTCTACATCAGCAATATGCGCACCTCCCTTACACGCTTCTACTGCTTCATTTCTTCCACGAACACTAATTAATAGTCTTTGTTTCATCTGTTATTCTATCCCCTCTTAAACGTTTAAGGAGATTCTTTAAGTTATTGAGAAAATCGTCATATAAAATAATTTCTATATTTTTTAGTGAGCCATTAAGCATTTGGAAATCATCTCTCTTCTCTGAACCGATTAGCTGAGAATTTGTACCGGCTATAATATAACCCCGAGGTTTTATAACCCTTATGTTTACGCCTGTTTTATCTCTAACATTATTTATGAGAACATTTTTATTTTCTTGAATTTCTTCAATATAGTTCTCAACCTGAGAAATTGCCTTGGCAATCTCCGGGGTCCAATAATAATTATTACGGCTTTTATCTAAGCTTAATAGTGGCGTATTGGGTCTTTTAATTTCATATATATCTAAATAACCATAAACATTAATAAGCAAGAAATCAGGATAATCACCTTTTAGCGAAATATTCTTTTTCGGCAGAACTCCAACATAATTAGTATTAAACAGTAAAATATAATCCCTCAGAAATTCTTGCCATTTGTGTTCATCTTGAGTTTGAGCATTTAGTTTCTGTTCAAATTCTTTAATAATATCGTTCAAGTAGACGGATTCTTCTCTATTTTTAGTTTGTTTCGTAATAATCAATCGTTTAATTCTACTTAGTTTTAAACGGTTACTCTCCCAAAATCTAGGATAAAAATCGGCCAGTTCTTCCACGTCTGATTTAGATAGATTTTTAAGAACACTTTTCTTCTTTAAAATCCCTGAAAGTTGGTCTTCTTTATAAGATGAATCATATTTTATTTCAGACTCTTTAAAGTATCGCGGGAAATATGAATATAAATAAGATTGAATTAAGTCGTTTGAACTTTTATTCTTGCTTCTATTGAACAGGCGTAATTGTTTCGCAATAGATGACAATTCATTATACCCAAGAAATATTTTTACTTTAGTAACAAGGTGTTTTAGATAAGTTTTATCTTCTCTTAAAATATGAAATTCAACCTTTTTCCCAAGTTTATTTATAATCTTAAATAAAACCTTCCCTACAAAATACCCTATAAAACCTTCTTTATTAAAACCAGATGGTAATTTCTTAAAATCATCTAAATATACTCTTTTGATAAAATTAGATAGTTTCATTTTACTGTTTATATTGAATCTAATTTTATTAGTCATTATTTCATAAGGAATATATCGTTGCCTTCTTCTTCGCTTTTGTTTCGGCATTTTCTTTCCTTTCGCTATGGAATCACTGGGGTATCTTGTCGCAAATCCGCCTCAAGAGGATTCGATTCAATAATTCGGTACGTCCTCCCCCCAAATTACCTCATTTTAATTGATATAAATATTTTTCAAAGGGGATAGTAAAATCGTCATTTTACTACCAAACAATATCTTCCCAGCGAGTTTTCTCAAGACTCGCATTGGCGTTATTTTTCATGGTCAATTTATCCGATGATGTTATTAAATCAGATACAATATTATTACTGTTTGCCGGGTCAATCAGTTTTACCAATTCAACATTTTCTTTAGTATATCTCAAAGCCTGCAGCATTAGTTCCCCATAATCTTCGGTGCGGGAATTATCAAGGGCTTTTATGATTAAAAGTTCTAAAGCGAACGATTTAAAGTGTATCGAATGACGGTATTTCCAGATTTTCATTAGTTTAATAATAGGCCTACATTTTGCTTTGCTTACATAATCCTTATGCAATTCAATATTAGTTTTAATTGAACTGCCCGTAGTGGTAACAAAAAGATTTGCGTCCGCAGAATTATTTGATATCTCCCGCGCCGGAACAATATCAACGCTTTCCTTATCATTGGAAATTCTAATTGAGACAATTTGTTTGCGTGGGTTTAGACTGCGTAGACTTGCAAATACTTGATTGTACATATCCTGTAATGTATAAAAAGCATCGCCTTTAAAATAAACACATAAATCCACATCATATTTTAAATTAATTGCTGTTCCTTTAGCATAAGAACCAGAGTAATATACTCTGCTAATTTTTGAACCATAGCTATACCTTAACAGATCTTCTATTTCTTTTCTTCGTTTCTGGATTCCGCTAATGTCATTTTCAGTAAGATTATACTTTGCCAGTATTTCCTCTAAATATTGTTGAGAAGTCATATTAATTATCCTTTCTTATTTTATCTGACTGGAAAAGATGACCCAAATATTGCTCGCCACCACATTCTTGCCAATAGTAATCTCCCTTTTTCTTCTGCTTTAAGAGCCCAAAGTGATTGTTTATAAGCCTTATTGCATTTAATCAGTATTCTTTGTTTATCAAACATTGTGAGGTCTTTTGTTACATTATTGGTTGGATTAACAGGATCTATAATCATTATTGGAGATTTTGCTACTCGTACTTGCGATAATAAGAAATTATCATTAAACCATACAATATCATTTAATTTGCTTTCGCAAACATAGCGCATGACATTGGAAAAATTAAGACCAAAATGTGCGGATGTAGAAAACTTATCTAGTGCCTTCACGCAAAGTAGCTCCAATGCAAACCCTTTTAGCGGAACCGCTCTTACTTTTTTCCACCATTTGAGTAAACGTATTGTTTTACCGTAGGGTCTGTATGAAAGGTCTCTTTTCTTAAAAAACTCTACGTGCATTGGTATCGATGTTTTTATCCATTTTTTAGCGTCGCGGTCAGGTATATTGGAAAGATATTTATCATTACCGTCCCAAAATACCGGAACAATTTCAACATCACAATCCGTGAAACGAATTCCTATGGATCTTCTTTGCCTTCTAACCGGTAGTTGTGGAAATGTTTGCTTAAAGCGGGTAAAAAATTTACCTAAAACAATTCCGGGCATATAAAATTCGCCGTTCGGTTTTTTGCATATCGCTAAATCATAATGTGGGGATAAATCTACGTCTTTAAGCGGAGATATACAGGTATCTTTTGCATACGAACCAGAATAAAAGAATTTTTTCGGAGAAAGATCGGGGTCGTTATTTAGTATCTGTTTAATATAATCACAGTGTTGCCTCGCCGTTTCCAATATACTTTCGGATGGAATTAGACCAGAAATAAGACTTTGAAATGATTCATTTATATCCATATTTTCCCTCTTCTCTATTCCGGTGGTTTACACACCTTACAAGGTTCGTATCCTTTTGCCTTGGCGTCTTTTAGTTTTATGGGAATCTTTGACTTCGCTAGATGCTGACACTCAGACCGATGGTATTTGCTCCCAGTCCTGGTTATATACACTGTTACTTCTTCCGTGTCACCTTTTTTCGTGCCGGAATCGTCCTTTGCCTCCGGCGGTTTGGTTGCCGGCGGGGTATCGGCATTCTTTGTCAGATATTCTTCCGAGTGTTCCCTGTGCTTGAAATAGTTTGCCTCATATTGTTTGACCAGGTCCGGATGGTCTTTGATTATCAGCAGGTTTTCGGCATTGTTCTCCTCGGCGTTCTTGCTGAAATTAAAACTGCCCGTGATTATCACCTTGCTGTCCAGAAGTATTATTTTATTGTGGGCTATGGCGTGCCTGGCATCAATCAGGGTCGAGATATTGGCCTGGTAAACCATATTCGCCTGGGAGTATCTTTCAGACCTCTGGCTTTTGTCCAGGATAACCTCTACCAGAACCCCTCGTCTGGTCGCATCTACCAGGGCCTGGGCGATGGGTTCAGAAGTGAATGAATACGCCTGGACACAGATGATTTCCTTGGCGGCATTAATTTCCTTGACTATCGCCTCGGTGCATCCGCCTTTGGGTGAGAAATAGATCTGAATATCCTTTGCAGTATGTTTAGCCACATCCTGCTGTTCGCCCGGATATAGGGACATCAAGCCCCCGAAACCAAGCAACCCCACCAATCCCAAAACCAATAACCATTTAAGTTTCATATTGCAAATCTCCTCATTTTTGCTTGCCTGTTTGACCGAAGAGATAACCAACCACTGTTCCTAGAAGCGTTCCAACTACATAGTTGTCAATCAGTTTTTGATAACCTAAAATTCCGATAGTACCAAAAGTTATTGCTGACAATATTAACGTAAAACTCCAACGCCAGAAAAAGTATTTTTTGGTTGTCTGGTTCTCTTGCTCTTTAACGATTTTTTCTATTTCCAGTTGCTTATTTTTGTAAGTGAAATATTGATTACTGACTGCTTGGGCACCCGCACTATTTAGTAAACCACCAAATGCATCTACTGTGTCAGCTATACCGGTGTCTCCTGCTTCTTCAGATTCGCTATGATGTTCCATAGGCTTGCCACACTTGAGACAAAAATCTGCCTTGTCCGATATGTCTTGTCCGCATTCATTACATTTTATCAGTGCCATATAGTATATCTCCTTTTAGTGGAAGGGGCATTTTTGATATTAATCAAAATATGCCCCCTCCATTTACCTTATTTGCTGCAAGTTCCGTTTCTTTCTTTTCCCAAGCATTCATTATCAAGTTCTCCAGAACTTGGACGTTTCCCATCGGGTGGGGTTGTCTCTTCATAGTCTGATGTTGGCCAATTGGAACAATTCTTGCACCAATGCCATGTGTCGCTACCTTTTTTTCTACGATAAGTTGCCATTCGTTATCACCCCCTTTCATTATTTACAGTTATCTGTGCAATCAGTGTAATCTGTGGTTACCTTTTCTTATCCTTCCGTTCAGAGCGTTCTTTGATGCCCAGCGCATCGCGGATGGCCTTTTCTCGCTGTTCCAGGTGGCTGACTGAACAGCCCATGATAATCGCCACCCGCCCCATATCTTCCAGCGCGCCGTAGAGCACCACAAAGAGCGCGTCCTCAAGCGTGAACCGGCCCAATATCACCTTCTTGCCGGCCAGGGCCTTTAATGATGCCTGGGCAAAGGTCTTGAAGGTCAGTTGCTCACCGGAATAGTCACGGGTCAGATGGTATTTGCCCGCGGCGATGACCTTCTCTATAAAAGAAAGCTTCTCTAATTTTTCGTCGTCATAATCTCTGGAAAACATAATTTATAAACACGAATCACACGAATAATAAATTCCTGGATTCCGCATCAAGTGCGGAATGACAAGCGAAAGGGAAACACACCCCGACCCCTCTTAATAGAGGGGATTAATTAGTGTCATTCGCTCCCATTCGTCTTATTCGTGTTACTCTTTTATCCACGGCACACTGCCTTTGAGGATGACCTCCAGGTATTTTTGCCGCTCCTTTGGGCTCATCTCTTCCAGAGAGCGGGCCAGTTTCAGGGTAATGATGTTCTTATGGAGCCAGGGGTCGGACCAGCCGGCCAGGGTATAAGGCGTGCCGGCCTGAGAACGCGGCACAGAGCGCAGGTAGGTGAATCCGCTCCGGGCCAGTTTCTCGGTCATCTCCAGGGTCTTGGGTGTCAAGCCGACAAAGACGCCCTTGAGTTCGCGATAGACCACACAGCCCAGCCAGAGGTCGCGCAGTTCGTCCTTGAGCGTCCGGGAACGGAAGTAATAGCCGAAGGTGGCCTGGTCTTTGGTCCGGGTCAGGACCTGACGGACCGGCTTCCAGCCCAATGCCGGAAGGATTATCTTGCTCTCCTCAACGATGAGTTTGGACATAATCAAATTTCCTTAAAAAGTAATTCAATACTAACCGAAAAGGGTATGTACAATTTGTACCCACCCTTTGCCCTGCTTGATACAACCGGTGACAATTTGTCACCACTTCACCTCTTTCCGTCCTTTTCCCCGGTGACACCCTCATGTTCCGAGGTTGCAAATAGGGAATTACCCAACAAACATCAAAAATACCCGGTTTGTTGGGTAACTGCGCTTAATTCAATCCGTTCAATTCCTTTCCCTGGGTCAATCAATATTTTACAACGGGATTTAACTGATTAAACCGATTAAAATAAATATCCGTTAAATCCGTTTAATCCCGTTGTTAAAGTCCTGTTCTCTTTACACACCCCTTACCCCTCCCCGTATCAAGTACGGGGCAGGCTTTAATAGAGGGGATTAATTACGCTATACGCTCTACGCTCCACGCTCTACTGCTTTCCCTCCAGCATTTCCCGAATCGTCTTAAACAGTTCATTGAGTTTATAGGGTTTCTGGATAAAGGGCAGATTGCGCGCGCGTATCTGCTCGCTGTAGGCGCCCCGGCTGGCATAGCCGCTGCTTAACAGCACGCAGACGTTCTTGTTTTTGGCGGACAGCTCGTCGCACAGTTCCACCCCGTTGGTGTCCGGCAGGACCACGTCGCTCAGGATAAAGTGGAACACGCCTTTTTCCTTTTCAAAGAGCGTGCGGGCCTCAGCGCCGCTGGCCGCGGTAAAGACCTGGTAGTTCATCTTGGCCAGGGCGTTGGTAACCAGGTTGCGGATGCCCTCGTCGTCCTCGACGACCAGGACCTTTTCGGACTTGCCCCGGAGCTGGTTGACTGGAATAACCCTGGTATCGCTCTTGGCCTGCGGTTTTTCAGCCGAGACCGGCAGGTAGATTTTGAAGACGCTGCCCTGGCCCGGTTCGCTGTTTGCAATCCCTTTGGGTTTGCCATACGCGGTCCCTGCGGGTTCCGAATAGACATTGAGCCAGCCGTTGTGTTTCTTGACGATGCCGTAAACCACCGACAGACCCAGTCCGGTGCCTTTGCCCTGGGGCTTGGTGGTGAAGAACGGCTCAAACATATGGCTCAGGACCTCCTTGGACATTCCGGAGCCGGTGTCGGAGACGGTAAGAATGACAAAATCGCCGCAACGGGATTCGATATTGAGTTGGCAGTATTTTTCATCCACGGCCACGTTCTCGGTCTTGATGGTAATCTTACCGCCGGTGGGCATGGCGTCCCGGGCATTGACCACCAGGTTGAGCAGGACCTGTTCGATATTGCCGGCGTCGGCCTTGACGGCCGCGGCGTCAAGCGCCAGTTTGGTTTCTATCTTAATGTCCTCGCCGATTAACCGGTTGAGCATCTTGAGCATATTGGCGACTGTCTCGTTGAGGTTGAGGGACTGGAGTTCGGAGCTGTGGCCCCGGCTGAAGATAAGGAGTTGCCGGGTGAGAACGCCGGCCCGGTCTGTTGCCGTGACGATGTGCCTGAGGTATTCACCCAGCCCCTGCTGCATCTTGGGCGTCAATTCGGGTAAGCAGGGGCTGGGTTCATGGACCGGATTGGATTTCTCGGTGCCTGCCTGTGCCGTGTTCGGCACGGCAGACAGGTCCATCAGGGAGAGTTCGGCATAGCCCTTGATGGCGCCGATCATGTTGTTGAAGTCGTGGGCGATGCCGCCGGCCAGGGTGCCGACTGATTCCAGTTTCTGGGCCTGGAATAACTGGGACTGGGTTTTCTTTTGCTCGGTGACGTCGCGGCCATAGACAATAACATAGTTATCTTCTGAGACAGGCGTTAATACGAAAGAAAAAACGCGGTTACCAAGTTCCATCTCAAACTCCCTGCCGGCCTTTGATTCAAACACCGCATTAACCCAGTCGCGCCATTTATCGGACACCATTTTACCTACCTGGCTTTTTGCAGACAATATTGAATCGCCGGCCTGGTTCGCATAAAGTAGAATTCCGTTAAAATCAACGCACATAATCGGGTTGGGATTCCCGGAGGGAATTTTAGACACGAATAACATTTCTTTCTCAACCCGTTTCTTTTCCTGGAGGTCGCGCAGGGTGGTGATGCCGTGGCCCAGGTCCAGGGCCATCTCGGACAGGAGTTTGACCTCGGGTTCGTCAAAGACCTCCGGCTCGGAAGAATAGATATTAAGCATTCCGAATACCTTGGCTTGGGCAATCAAGGGCAGAGAAATCGCCGAGGCATAGCCGCGCTTGAGCGCCTCGGGCCGCCAGGCGACATATTCCGAGATATGGCCGATATCCCGGGTAATCACCGGCCGGCCGGTCTGGAACGCGTTATAGGACGGGCAGTGCCGGGTTTCCGCATCATCCCAGCAGCGCTGGATAATTTCCATGAAGCCATCTTCATAACCGGCGCTGGCAACCGGATTTAATTTCTGTTGTCCGTTGTTTTGGGCATAGCCGACCCAGGCCATCCGGTAGCCGCCCAGCTCCACAACGGTCCGGCAGATGTCACGGGTGAATTGCTGTTCGTCAGTGGCCATGACCAGGGTCTGGTTGCATTTGCTCAGGGTGGCCAGGGTGCGGTTGAGCCGCCGGAGTTCCGCGGTGCGCTGCTGGACCTTGATTTCCAGTATGTCGTGCGATGCCTGGAGTTCATCCTTTGCGGACTGACGCTCGGCATCGGCTTTATGGAGCGCCTTGGAGATGACATAGAGGAAGACCACAAAGATGATGATGTCGGCCACAAGCCGGATGGAGGTGCCGAATTCACCGGGGTATAGGCCGGAGCGCTGGCCCCAGAGCCGGAGCCAGCCGGTGATGAAGAGGATAAAGACCGCAACGGGCATAATCCAGCGGGCCATCTTGCCGCCCAAACTGTCGCTGGTGAAGATGGACATCAGGCCCAGGTCCGGCCGGGCAAAGAGGACGCCGAAACAGATGAGGACGAAGAGTATCATCGTATTGAGCGCCATCCTGGTATATGAGGCCAGGCCGGTGAATTCGCTGACGTTATAGGAGTAGCCGATGAGGGCCAGGAGGGCGATTATTCCTTCAGCCGCAATAAGAAACTGGGTCGGCCGGTAGCCGCGCCGGGTTTCCACGTCCAGGAGCAACAGGGCCAGCCCGATGAGGATGAAGTTGAGCGCGGTATTGGGCGCCATCCGGCCCGGGTGCACGGTGCCGACTGCGCCGGCCGGCTCAACCACCAGGAGCTGGTCAATGCCCAGGTTCACGCTGAAGAGGTATTCGCCCAGACTGAGCAGGCCGATGCAGGTGATGAGGAAGGCACAGATAAAGGCGATGCGTTTAGCGTAGAGTGTGGAGCGTAGAGTCCCGCCAAGGGCGGGATAAACTCTGTCCCGGCCCAGGAGGTAGAGCGCGATGCCGATAAGCAGGAAGCATAGCGCGGTGTTGGCCTTCATCGTGATGAGGGACGGATGGGGCGATTTCAGGACCGGGATGTCAAGGAACCAGCCGATGAGCACCAGGCATCCGGATAAGGCCACGATGGCGCCGATGATGCGGGAAACAAGCCGGAGCCGGTTGACCAGGCGCAGGTCAGATTCGTTGTTGTTCATAGAACTCTCCTTTGTTGTCGCTCTCTACTGGCATTGGTCGCAGACCGCCTGAAATTTATCAGCTATATTAATAAAGGTCTTTAAGACCTCGGGGTCAAAGTGTGTTGGGTCGGTCCGGCCGTCGCCCTGGGTGATGATGCGCACGGTCTTGGCGTGGTCAAAGGGCGGCTTGTAGGGCCGTCTGCTGCGCAGGGCGTCATACTGGTCGCAGATATTGGTAATGCGGGCTTCTATGGGAATCTTATCCCCTTTTAGTCCCTGGGGATATCCACCGCCACTAAATCTTTCATGGTGATGCCGGGCAATTGCAGACGACATCTTTAAAATAGGATGGTCTGAATTGGCAAAGATATTAAAACCGATATTAGGATGCTCGGTCATAATCTCAAATTCGTCCTTGGTCAGCGAACCTTCTTTCAAGAGGATATAATCCGGGATGCCGACCTTGCCGATATCGTGCATCATAGAAGTGAGTGAAATCGTCTCCACAAACTCAGCCGGCATATCCATAGCCCGGGCCATAACCTCGGCATAGGCGGAGATTCTTTTGATGTGCAGCCCGGTATGCTCATCCCGGTATTCGGCAATCATGGCCAGGCGCTGAATCATGTCGCGGTTGGCGCCTTTAAGTTGTTTGAGCGCCAAAAATAATTCCGCGGTGCGCTGCTGAACCGTGTTTTCAAGCGATGCCTTATAATCATTTTCCATCCTGAACAGGCGGTGATATTCCAGGGCCTTATAGATGGTATAATAAAGGTATTCGGCGGCAAAGGGCTTAATCAGGAAATCGAAGGCGCCCTTGCGGATGGCTTCTATGGCGTACTGGAGTTCGGCTGAGCCGGTCATCATTATCACCGGCAGGTCGGGTTTGAGTTTCTTGATTTCGCCCAGCAGGGCCAGGCCGGACATGCCGGGCATGGAGATATCGCTCAAGACCAGTTCAAAACTATTTTCCTTGATTTTATTCAGGGCGTCCTCGCCGTTAGCGCAGGCCGTAACCAGATACCCCTTGGGTTTGAGGATTGACGAAATGGCGTCCAGCATTATGGAATCGTCGTCCACGACCAGTATTTTATGGTTCATAAATCTATTCCCTATCCATAAAACGATGCGCGATTGGCCACTACTATGTTAAATAACATAACCGCCCTATGTAAAAAATCAAGCCGAATATTTTATAAAGCCGATAATCTTAATTGCCAGGACCCAGGCCGAATAGGCCATCAGGGCCATTATCACAACCGTGCCGGCCCAGTAGATTAACGTGACCCATTTTTCCGCCCGGTCGGCGCCGCGCTTAAAAGTATCAATGTCTTCCGGCAGCCGGCTGATAATCTCACGGCACCAATAGAATCCGCCGACCAGGATGATTACGTGAATCAGCCAGACACTTCCGCGTCCGTAAAAACCATGTATCCCCATCAATATTCCTTTTTTACAACTGTACTCCGGGGACACCTTACCGAATTATTTAATTCAGTATGCTGTCCCCCGAACCGTTACGCCTGCCTCATGTTTCACTTTTTACGGTCGATGAGCACCAGCCGTTGGCCGGCGCCGGATTCCTCGAGCGCCAGCTTGAGGATGGTCCATTGACCGGCTGACTTGACGGCCTCGACATAGAGCCAGCCGGATTTAGCGCCGCACTGGACCGGGATGGCCAGTTCGGCGTTGCCGCTTGAGCCGGAGACATGGATGTTCCCGCTCAGATACCAGCCGGGTTCGATTTTGCCGCCGAAGAGTTTTACCGCCGCCTCATTTTCCCGCGCATAGCTCAGGGACATCTTGTAGGCGTCCGAGCTTTTCATCACCGCGAAGATGGAGTAAACAAATCCGAATATGGCCAGCCCGGCGATGATTGCCGCCGCCAGCGCCATGACCGGCACGAACCATTTCCAGTTACCGGACCACCAGCTTGGTTTCTTGTTCACTGTTTCATTCATAATAAAACCGCCTTTCTTTTTACGCGCCGGCAACCGCTTTATCCCGGGCCGGCCCTCCGGGTTTGAGGCGCTTGGCGATAATTTCGCTGTTGCATTTGGGGCAACTGAATTTCAAGGCCATATAATACTCCGGCAAGGGTTTCTGGTGCGGTCTCTATGCCTGCTTAATCTGCCCCGCACCCCGAATGCTTTCGGGGCGGGAGTGAACCCGTTTACCGGTTTTATTCTATCAATCCGTTCGCTGGAGTCAATCAATTCCAACCCCCAGACCAATACATTGGTGCGGGGGCATGCTATACGCTCTCCGCTCCGGCGGCCCAGCCGCTGTATTGGGAGGGCCGGCCACGCGCCGGCGCGGCTTTCCTTAGTTCGGTTTCGTAGGCCTGGAGGACCTTCTGGGTAATCAGGCTGTGGAATTCTTTGTTAACCGGAAAGGCGATTTCGGTAAAGAGCTCCGGCCGGCCGCGGGCATCCGCCGTTACGCTCCGGTTCGGCAGTTTGCACCCGCATGCGGAGCAGAATTGCGCGAAGACCGGGTTGTGGCCCCGGCATTCGGGACACGGGACCATAATCATCCGGCTGGGCATGGCCACACACAGGCCTTGGGAGCCCAGCATCACCTTCAGGTCGCGGATAATAAAGCCGTTGTCCAGGACGATGTTGCAGAATGCCTTTAGGCTGTCGCCCGGCTTGTCCATCAATTTAACAACCACCTCGGTTATTTTCATAAATATGCTCCTTTAAGGACAATAGTCGGTAAACAGTAGCCAGTAACAACCCCCCTGCCTGTGCCGTTGGCACGGCAGACAGGCTGGCCCCCTTTAATAATGGGGAATCGCGGTCACTTAGCGCGCCTCTTTTCCGTTGTCGAGATACTTGATGAAGGTAAGTTTATTCCCCGGGGGCGTGTAAATCACTTCATCGCAGCATTTGCGGATCAGGGCCAATCCTAAGCCGCCGGGCGAGCCGAATTTCATGGTTTTCTCTATCAGCTTGGGCGCCTGGAACTGCTCCAGCGGCGTATCCAGGTGTTTCTGGTATTCGAATCCGGCGCCTTCGTCAGACACCATAAAGATGATGCTCTTGGGCTGGCAGAGGTATTCCACTTCTATATATTTTTCGGTCGAGAATTTGTTGCCGTGGATGACCGCGTTGTCTATGGCCTCGCCGACGGCCAGCATGAACCGGTCCCGGTTAGACTCGTTCAGATTGACGGTCTTGAGGATGTGGCTGAGCATCTGGAACACGGCCCGGGTCAGCTCAGCCGAGGTGGAAAAGCGAAGGGAGACGGTATGAGAATTCATAGTAGTAACCTTTCTTCCTAAAATGACCACTGTCTAACTGCAATTAGACAACCCCCTTTATCCCCCTTTATTAAGGGGGAATAATTCGCCCCACTCCCCCTTAGAAAAGGGGACCGGTCCCTCTGACGGGATCCCGTTGAGGGAGGGGTTGTTCCTTAGTGTCTTGGTGCCTTGTGGCTATCCTTCTTTCATCACTTCATTTATGGTTTTAACCAGGGCATCGATGCCGAACGGTTTATGGAGCAGTTTATAGCCCTTGGCGTTGATTATCTGCCATCTGGATTTGTCGTCCACATAGCCGGATGAGAGTATCACCCTGGTTTTGGACTGGCCGGTCAATAATTCCCCGGCCAGTTCGATGCCGTTTTTGTCGGGCAGTCCGATGTCTATCAGGGCGAGGTGGAATTTATCCGGCGTTTTCTTAAAGGCGCTCAGGGCATCGGCGGCGTTGCCGGCCTCGGACACGGTGAATCCGCAGCGCTGTAAACTCTGGCTGATGAATGAGCAGACGTCTTTTTCGTCGTCCACCACCAGGGCGTATTTGGGCGTTCCGGCCACCAGGGCCGGTATGCTCCGGGTCTCGGATTTTCTGGTCAGGCCGGCTGAGACCGGCAGGTAGATGTTGATATTGGTGCCCTGACCCGTCTCGGAATAGAGATTAACCCAGCCGTTGTGTTTCTTGACGATGCCGTAGACCGTAGACAGTCCCAGGCCGGTGCCCTGGCCTTCCTTTTTGGTGGTGAAGAACGGCTCAAAGGCATGGGCCATGACCTCCGGGCTCATGCCGGCGCCGGTGTCGTTGACCGAGACGCAGATAAAATCGCCGGCCTTGGCCTCGGGATTGAATCTGAGGTATTCCGGGCTGACGGTAATCTGATGGGTCTTGATGGTAATCCGGCCCAGCTGGGGCGTCTGGCTGCTTTTGACGGCGTCCCGGGCGTTGACCACCAGGTTCATCAGGACCTGCTCGAACTGGCCGGTGTCGGCCAGGACCATGGCCGGAACCGGGTCCAGGTCCAGGACCAGGATGACATCCTCGCCGATGATGCGCTTGAGCATCTTCTGCATATTGGAGATGGCGTCGTTGAGATTAATCAGTTTGGCCTCGACTGATTTCTGGCGGCTGAAGGCGAGCAGTTGGCCGGTCAGGTCGGCGGCCCGCTTGCCGGCCCGGTTGATTTCCTGGAGTTCGGAATATGACGGGCTGTCCTTGGGCATGTCAATCAGGAGCATGTCGCTGTAGCCGATAATGACCTGGACGATGTTGTTGAAGTCGTGGGCCACGCCGCCGACTAAGCGGCCCATGGCCTCCATCTTCTGGATATGGGTGAGCTGTTCCTGCATCTTCTTGACCTCGGCCTCGGTCTTTTTGCGCCCGGTGATGTCGGTGCTGATGACGGTAACGGCTACGATGGCGTCCCTTTCCCGGATGGGACTCAGGCGGCTTTCATACCAGGCCAGGGCGCCATCAGGCCCTTTGCCGGATGCCTCGTAATAGGCGGGGATGCCGGTGTTGAAGACCTGCTGGACCGCGCCCCGGACGATTTTGTAGAATTCCGGCGAGATATATTCGTAGATAGAGGTGTTTAGCACCCGGTCTTTATCAAGGCCGGGCTGGGTCCGGTTGATGAAGAGGATTTTGGCGTCCCGGTTGATGATAATGACGAAATCGGCCGTGTTGTCAATGAGCGACCGGAAGTATTCCTCAATCTTGAGCCGGCCGGCGCATTGGGATGAGATTTCCTCGGTCAGGTAACTGACCGAAATCGAGGTGCCAAAGAAGAACAGCGGCCGGGTGGTGAATTCGGCCAGGGTCAGATTGCCGTGGTTGAGCGAGATGAAGATATAGAATGCGCTGACCAGGAGGGTGATGACGACGGAGGCCTTGACGTTTTTGGCAATGGCGGCAATGGCAATGACCGCGAAGTAGGTAATGAAGAGCTGGTCGGTCTTGATGCCCAGGATGTAGATGAGCAGGCTGATGAGGATGGCGTCGAAGATGAAAATCCAGGCCAGGA
Organism: Planctomycetota bacterium; assembly: GCA_016235865.1. Taxonomy (NCBI): domain Bacteria; kingdom Pseudomonadati; phylum Planctomycetota; species Planctomycetota bacterium. The sequence goes on from JACRIK010000019.1 coordinate 25,883, forward strand.
TGCGCTGGATGAAGAAGTAGGTCTTGTGCTCGAAGAGGTAGACAATCTGGGAGGCCAGGAATACGGCGCTGACCGGCCAGAAGAGCCAGGGCAGGTTTTTGGCGCCCCGCTCCTGGAAGATTATCAGGTAGATGATAGCGAAGACAATCAGCCGGAGAGTGATGATGACGGTCTTGCGGTTGTTCAGGAGAGCCGGTGTGGCATCTATGTAGGTCTTCATCTTTTGGCTCTTTCTTTTTAGAGGCTGTTAGACCTTAGTCGTTACAGCCTCTTATCCCGGCAGTTTTTGCCGGGACTTCTGGTTATGGTTTCCCCCTCACCCAACCTCTCCCCTTTGGGGAGAGGAGAACGGTGAGGGGCAACAGGCGTAATTCGGGCCTGAATTATCATGCAGCGATAATCCTCCTACTGCATTGGCAGTATAAACTTCTTGATATACGCCTGATGAGGTCAATAGAGCAATTAGCGTGCCAGTTCGGGCCGAAATCGGTTATTGATATCGGATATGCGGTGATGTGCGCCATAACATGCAACAATAAAGGAGTTAGGTGTAATGATATTTTATAATATTTTTTGAGGCGTTGGGCGCTAAAAAAGAGCTTTGGCGAGGGGGGTACCCACTTTGCACAAGTTCTTGTGCAAAAAATGGGTCAAAAAAGGGGCTTTTTTTGGCTTATCGTGATACAGAATAATGAGTTATCTAAAAAAACGAGGGGGTAGGCGGGTTTGCACAAGTTCTTGTGCATGCACTTATCATAACCCATTTACTTTGCCAAAAAAGGCAGGAAATAACAACCTCCTTAATCCCCCTTTACTAAGGGGGACTGAGAGGGATATTCCACCTTTACTGGCGCCATTAGGAGGAGTGATTAGTAAATTCCCCCTTGATAAAGGGGGTTAGGGGGTTATTACTCCGGGTGGTTGTCAATGATATTTTGGGTCAATCAGGCGGGTGATGCGTCTTCCTGAGCCGGCGCCGACTCATCCGGAATCGGTGGTTTTTCGTCCTCCGGAATGGTAATGCCCAGGGCCTTCATGCGGTTGGTGAGGGTATTTCGGTGCACGCCCAGCGCGTCGGCGGCCACGTTGCGGTTATTGTTTGCCTTGGACAGGGCATTTCTGATGTAGTTTTTTTCAAAGCGGGTCATGGCCTCATCGTAGGAAACGCCGTCTTCGAGAATATAATATTTGGAATCGCCCTGCTTGGTGATTTCCACCGGCAGGTCGCTTACCGAGATGGTATTATTCTTGGCAACTACCAGGAGGCGTTGGATGACGTTTTCCAGTTCCCGGACATTACCCCGCCAGTCATAGGTATGGAAGAAGTTGAGCACCTCCATGGGGATTTCTTTTACCCGGCGGTGGAGTTCGTGGTTATAGATATTCAGGAAATACTTGGCCAGGAGCGGGATGTCGTGCCGGCGCTCCCTGAGGGGCGGCACGGAGAGCAGAATGATATTCAGCCGGTAAAACAGGTCTTCCCGGAATTTGCCGCTCTTGACCATCTCACCCAGGTCCAGGTTGGTGGCGGCGATGACCCGGACGTCGATGGGGATTTGTTTCATTCCGCCGACCCGTTCGACGGTTCGTTCCTGGAGGACGCGCAGGAGCTTGACCTGGAGGGTGAGCGGCATGGCGCTGATTTCGTCCAGGAAGATGGTGCCGTGGTTGGCCAGTTCGAATTTTCCGGTACGATGGTAAGAGGCGCTGGTAAAAGCGCCCTTTTCGTGGCCGAACAGCTCGCTTTCCATGAGTTCGGCCGGAATGGCGCCGCAGTTGACCGGGACAAAGGGGCGGTCTTTGCGCTCGCTCTGGCGCCAGATTTCCCGGGCCACAATTTCCTTGCCGGTGCCGCTTTCGCCGGTAATCAGCACGGTGGCGTTGTTCTCGGCCACCTTCTTTATCAGGTTGGCCAGTTCCAGCATTGACCGGCTCTGGCCGATGAGTTTGCGCTCCTTTTCAACGCTGATGGAACGGTGATAGCGGACCTCGTGCCTGAGCCCTGATTTTTCGACGGCATTTTTCACGACCAGTCCGAGCTTTTCCACGTCAAAGGGCTTGACCAGGTAGTCACAGGCGCCCAGTTTCATGGCCTCGATGCCGCTTTCCAGCGAGCTGTTGCCGGTCAGGACGATGACTTCCATGTCCGGATTCGCCTCTTTTACCTTCTTGAGGAGTTCCAGTCCGTTCATATCCGGCAGGCCCAGGTCCAGGATAACCAGGAGGATTCTTTCGCTATTCAGGACGGCCAGGCATTCGGCGGCGTTGGAGGCGGTGTGGAGTTTGTAGTCGCCTTCCAGCGCGGCGCCCAGGCTCCTGAGCACCATCGGGTCGTCATCGACAGCCAGAAGTTCAGGCATATTTGTTTTCATATGGTCAAATCATTATATCAGTTTGCGGTTCAGTCGGCAATTTAATAGTGAATTCCGTGCCCTGATTCTTTTGGCTGGTAACCGATATGGCGCCCTGGTGCTGTTCGATGATTTCCTTGCAGATGGTCAGGCCCAGTCCCAGGCCGGCCTTTTTGGAGGTCTGGAACGGCTCAAAGAGCGTGGCCAACTGGGCCGCATCCATGCCGGTGCCGGTGTCGCCGACCTTGATTATCATCCCGCTACCATTCAGTCCGGCCGAGATGCGCAATGCGCCGCCCGGGGCCATGGCCTGCAGGGCGTTCTGAATCAGGTTGATTAATACCTGCTTGAGCTTATCCGGATCGGCATTTAAGAAGAGCTGGTCGGATTTGATGTCGATATCGGACTTGATGTTGTCCCTGAACATCTGCTCCCGGAACAGGGTTAGCGTCTCGTTAATCAGCCCGGCCAGGTTAATCCGGTTGACATTCAGCCGCCGGATGGCCGAGAAGTCGCTTAAGGCGCCCATCATCTTTTCCAGCCGGACCATTTCATGCGGCACGGTGTCGTTGAACTGGGCGATGAACTTGGGGTCCTGGTAGCGCTTGGGCAGAAGCTGGACAAAGGTCTTGACGCCGACTAAGGGGTTCCTGATTTCGTGGGCAATCTTGGAGGTGGCCGTGCCGATGGCCGAGAGTTTTTCCAGCCGCTTGGCCTGGCGCAGCCGGGTAATCATGTTATCGAAGGCATTGAGCAGCCCGCCCATTTCGTCGGTCCGGGCTGATTTGATGACTTGGTCCAGGTTGCCGGCGCCGACCTGGTCGGTGGCGTCAATCAGGGTCTTTACGGGCCGGGTGACTTTATTGGCAATCATCAGCCCGACCACAATGGCCGTCAGGATAGCCAGCCCGATAATAAGAACCGCCTTGGCCTGCATCCGGTTGGAGAAGGCATAGGCGTCCTTGACCGGCTGGCGGATAATCAGGCCCCAGCCAAAGGCGCTGATGGGCGCATAGGCGCTCAGCCAGCCGCTGGTCAAGTCCTCGCGGCTGCCATTCTGCCCGCCCAGCACGGCCTGAACCACCGGCGTCCCTTTGAGGTTCTCGGACTGATAGACCTTACGCTCCTCCTTGTGGACCAGGACATAGCCCTGTTCGTCCACAATCAGAATCTGGCCCTGGCCCAGTTTTATCTTCCCGATGATTCCCCAGATGCTGTTTAATTTGACCTCGGCCATCAGCATGCCGGATAGACCTTGGGGCGTATTTATCGGCGCGGTGATGGTGACATAAGGCAAATGTTCGGCAGAGAAATAGACCTGGGAGATGGATGAGGAATTTAACAACCCCCTATCCCCCTTTATTAAGGGGGAATTTACTAACCACTCCCCCTTAGCAAAGGGGGGCAGGGGGGTTGTTCCCTGGGATTTTATATCCGAAGAAATTATTTCCTTCCCATCCGCGGACACAATAGCCACCCGCTCAAAGAGATGCGGGTAATCCGTGACCATCCGGTATAACAGCAATTTCTGGGTCTCGGAATCTCTTATTCCTGTGGCGCCCAGGATGCCGGCGGTATTAACCAGCAGCGCCTGAGGCTTATCTATGAAGTCGTTGAGTTGTTGGGCCGTATTGCGGCAGATTTCCTGGTAGTCTCTCAAGACCGAATCCCGGACCGCCGCCCGGCTGGCCGTGATTAACAGCCCGCCCAGCGCCATCAGTGAAATCAGCATCAACAGTCCAAAGGCCAGGCCAATCTGTTGCCAGAGCCGGCGCGGGGTCAACTTCTCAATAAAATTCATATAATAATTGGCACAAAGAATAACAACCCCCTTAATCCCCCTTTAATAAGGGGGAATATTACTCCCCCTTAACAAAGGGGGCCGGGGGGTTGTTTACAACGCCCCTCTTTCATAATCCATCTTAAGCAGCTGGGGAAATATCTTTTCGTAGTATTCCTTATCGCAGGCCGGTTTGGTATAGTCCGAGTGCTTGAGCTGGGCGATATAGCGGCACCCGCCGCCGCACATCGGCACATAGGCGCAATCCCCACACTCCTTCCACGGCTTCAAGGCCAGGAACTCCGCATAGCGGTGATTGAACCGCCTCTCCCGGACATTGCCGATGCAGAACTGCTCCCGGCCCACGAAGGCCTCGCATTTATAGATGTCGCCCGCGGGGTCAATCACCAGCATAGAATCATCCATGGTCATCGGGCAGGCATTGACCTTGACCGATGACGGCGTCCGGTATCCGCGCTGAATCAATTCCTTTTCTAATTTGATGCCCTCCTCGGCCAGTTCGCCGGAAAGTTTGTGGCAACCCACCGGCTCAACGGTTATCCCTCTCACCCTGTCCGCTCCCCCCTCACCCTTCCCTCTCCCCTCTGGGGAGAGGATAGGTGAGGGGCCCAGGCGCGAGACCACCGGCGCAAAGAGCACTCTGGCAATGCGCTTATTTAAGCCCTTTTGCTCTAAGTAGTCAAGCAATCGGTGCAGTCCGGCGATGTTGGCCCGGTCAAAATTGGCGCCCAGTTCGACCTTTACCCCCACACCAATGGAATTGGTGTGGGGGTGAACTTCCATACCTGTAATAGACATAATATTAGCCATTATCGTCTCAAACGAGCCGCGGCCGTCTAAATACGGGCGTCTCCGGTCGTGTACCTCTTTGTCGCCGTCTAATGTTATGCGGATGCTGGTCAGTCCGAGCGGCGTGAGTCGCTCAATAATATCCTTCCTGACCAGCGAGCCGTTGGTTATCATCCCGAAGGAGAATTTGATGCCCTTTTCCGCAGTCCATTGCTGGAGCGCCGAGGCAATCTTGATTATGGCGGCCGGATTCATCAGCGGCTCGCCGCCGTAGAACATCAGCCGGATTTTGGGCGACTGCTTCTCCTCGGCCTTATGCTTAAGATAGGCGATGACCTGGTCCGCGGTCTGGTCGTCCATGGTCTGTTGCTCTTTAACCCCCTCCTCAAAGCAATAGGTGCAGGCAAAGTTGCATTTGAAGGTAGTTAAAATCGTGGCGTGCAAAGGCCGCGGCCGGAACTTTATTTCATCAAACCAACTCTCTAAGACCTTGTCCTCGTCTGTTTCTTTATCAACGATAATGCCGGAGTCCTTGAGTGTGTTGAGGCACTGTTGCTCTTCCGGCGACAAAGAAACGCCGTTGCTGATAATCTTCCCGATAAAATCCCTGACCTCTTTATTTACCCCCACACCAATTCCATTGGTGTGGGGGTGAATCCTGAGCACGCCCTGGGTCCGGGTATTGTAGACCAGCGAATCGCCATTATTCCCATAGAAAACGGTGTATTTAGATAATTTCATATTTTAAGTTCGCCCCAGACCGGGGAAGCCGGTCCCCCGATAATTGGTCAGGGGACCGGATTAATTCTTATTCATCACTGCCCAAACTGGAAAAGGTAAATTTCGGGCAACATCCCAGGTTCTCGGTTGATTCCTGGCCTTTACGGATTACTTCTATCTTCAATTGGCTCACCCCCTCTTACTCGCTGTTAGCCCGTAAGTGTCGGATAAATCCGACCGCTACAGAATATTGTAGCGGTGCGATTCATCGCACTTACCCTTACGAGCCGAGTTACAATTCGTCCACCCCCCTGCAGGAGGGATGAACCCATGGGTGAGCCGCGCGGCTTTGTTATTTAGTTGTAACAACCCCCTTAATCCCCCTTTGTTAAGGGGGAATTTCCTATTTACTCCCCCTTAGAAAAGGGGGCCGGTCCCTCTGACGGGATCCCGTTGAGGGAGGGGTTGTGTCCTTTGCTAATCTTCCATTCCTTTATCGTATAAAACGGCATTGCCGCCGAGAAGAATCTGTCCGTATTGCTAAACCGCCGGCTGATGGCGCATAGATTCGGCAGGCAATACAGGAATGTCCCGGACTGCTCTTCATATACCAGCCGGTGCAGGCGATGATAGAGTTCCTTCCTCTGGTCTATGTCCTGAATAGTATTGGCCTGCTCAAAGAGTTTATCTATCGCGGGGTTTGTGTATGGCCAGAGTTTGCCGTCCCGTTGTTGTTTGTTTGAGTGCCAATTCGGCTCTAATTCGGCAGATATCTTAATGCTGATAACAGCCGCGCCGGCCTGCTGAACCAATTCCTTGTCCTGATTGCTGTGGTCGTATGTTTTTATGTCGCATCGGATGCCGATTTTGTATAAATCCTGATAGATGATTTTGGCGATGGTCCCGGTGACGCGCTCCTTGGGGTCAACTAACAGCGTAAAACGGAACTGGACGCCGTCTTTTTCTAATACCCTATCATCTCTCATCTCCCATCTCTCATCTTTTAGTATTTTGAGCGCCAGGGCTGGGTTATATTCCAGCGGCTTGACATCGGGATTTGAGAACCAGGCGCCCGGCAGGAACGGCCCGGTGGATTGATAGACATTCCCCTCGCCCCTCACCCTGCCTTTTTCCCCCTAACCCTGCCCTCTCCCCTCTGGGGAGAGGGAAAACCCTTCCACCTTATTGATAATCTCCGGGATGTTGATGGCGTGCGCCAAAGCCCGGCGCACCTGCTTATCCTTAAAGAGCGGATGCTCCGGGTTGTAGTCAATCATATAGGTATAGATGGACGGGAAGTTGTAGACCCGGAATGCCGGGTCTCTGGCGATGGTCTGATACTGCTCGGTGTTGAGGAACTGAATCATATCAATCTCGCCCTTCATAAAGGCGGAGAAGTATTCAGGGAAGGTGTCGTAGCCGCGTGCCTCTATTCTATTTACTCCGCATTCCGCATTCTGCATTCCGCATTCGTAATAGTCCGGGTTGGCTTCTAAAATGATGCTGATAGTGTCATCCTTGGTCCGCTCGACAAACCGAAAAGGCCCGGTGCCGACGGGGTTTACCCCCGCCCCGGATGCTTTCGGGGTGGGATGTATCGGGAAGTTCATAAGATTTATAAACGATGCCTGGGTTTCGTTCAGGGTTACGGTGAAGGTATATCTGTCTTGGGCCTTGACTGTTTTTATCATAGTATAATTCTCCCGCCAGGGGGAGTTGTTAGCCGGGTTTAGGACTGCATTATAGGTAAACGCGCAGTCCTGGGCCGTGAGTTCCACATTGTCGTGGAACCTGACCCCTTTTCTCAGATAGAATGTATAGGTCAAACCATCGTCAGAGACCGACCAGCGCTCGGCTAAGTCCGGCTCCGGCATCATCCGTTCGTTGATGCGGACCAGGGCGCTAAAGACCAGGTCAGCCAGATTGACCGAAATCGTGCTGTTGCTGATAATCTGGTTGATGGGTCCGGGTGGGCCGCCCAGTCCGCCGATTCGTAAGGTTCTCTCACCTCCGGTTTCTGTCTTGCCGCATCCGATTAGGATAAGCGGCAAGAAACATATAAGCAAGTAGCGTGCCAGTTGGCTGATAATTGGGCGAGAATATTTTCGGTTCATATAATTCTTATTATAACTTGTTACCGGGCGTGTAATAAGGAAAATAAGAAAATATTATGGTTTTATGGGGTAAATCTGGCCCGAAAATGAGGATGTGTTCTGAGAAGGGTGATGCACAAGAACTTGTGCATCCTAAAACGCGTCAAAGATAGTAAAAAGTCGTCAGGAGTGGTCAAGAGTTGTTTTACGACTTCTTGACTATTCTTGACAATCCTTGACCATTCTTGACGAATTTAGAATTCGTATTTTACCCCGAATTCGACGGTCCGGCCGGGCATAGGCAGGAGTTCGTGATACCAGTAGTCGCGGTCAAAGATGTTATAAACGCCGAGGAATATAGATGAAGGCATTGTCCTATTATCGGAGCCGGCCGGGATATTGTAATTAACCAGCATATCATAGATGAACCTGCGGTCATTGGGGTTGCTTGAGGCCGGCTCGTTCCAGAATCTGTAATTGCCATTGAGGGTCAGATTAAGGTTCTTCTGGTATTGATAGTTGAAGCCGAGGTTATAGGTAAGTTTGGCCACACCACCGCCCTGGACAATTCCGTCGGTCTGGCGGTCCTGGACCCGGTTCAGGGCAGAGCCCATCTGGGCCTGAAGCCCTTCTGCAACATTATATTTTGCTTCTGCCTCCACACCCTGCCGGCGCACGGCCGAAATATTCTTCATCATATTGGATGGGAAATCATAGACCACCAGGTCATTGACCTCGGCCCGGTAATAGGCGAATTTAAGGAACAGGTCTTTTGCGGGTTTGGTATCCAACGAGGTTTCATAGACGGCCGGGGCCCGCTCGGCCTTCAAGTCCGGATTGGGCGAGATGACATTGATGTATTTGTAAATCAGAGGCGGTGCGTTGAACGCCTTGGAATACAAAACGCGCAGGTATGAGTCAAGCGGCATCTGATAAACCACGCCGGCCGAAGGGCTGAATTGGGAGCCGTAGGCCTGGTTGTCGTCATAGCGCGCGCCGAGATTGACTGATAATTTATCTCCGGCTATGCCGGTCTGCAGATAATTGGCATAATAACCCTGGCGGCTGAATCTTTCCTTGCCGGGCATCAGGTCTGATTCCAGCGAATCCCAACCCAGGTCAGCGCCTGAAGAAAGGGTCTGGCTGTCGTTCATCTTTATCGTGGACTGCAGGTCCAAGCCGGTAAAGATATTCTGGCTGGCTACCCTGGCCAGCAGCGCCGAACCCGGAATGGCAAAGTCCTCGACCTTGCTGTCCTGGTTGGAGGCCTTGACCGTGGCGCTGAATTCCCATGCTTTGTCCGGGACAATAAAGAATTTAAGCGAGCCGTATCTGGCGAAATAGGTCAAGTCCTCGCTGTAGCCCATGGTCGGAAATTCAAAACCGCCCATATCCGAGCCGGTATAATGCAGAGCGGCCTCCAGATAGGCGTCGTCTGAGAGCGCGTAATTAACTTTGGATGAGAATTTCTGGCTGGCGATGGCGCTATTGGCCCGGAACTCGCTATTGCTGTCCAGGCCGCTCATCCAGACCAGATAGGAAAACTTATCTGACTTACCTGACAGCTCCAAATTTTCCCGCTGGAAATTGTAGGCGCCGCCGGCCGCGGCCAGCGAAAAAACGGCCTGGAATGGTTTGACTGTAGAGGGCTGTTTGGTGATGATATTGACCACGCCGCCTAAGGACGAACCCCAGACCGAGGAGCCAGAGCCCTTGATTATTTCTATGCGCTCCACGTTCTCAATGGGAATCTGGGACGGGTCGGCAAAGGCCATGCCCTGGGAATTCATCAGGACGCCGTCCACCATCACCCGGACGTGGCCGGCCGAAGAGCCCTGGATGCTCAAGGAAGACGGCTGGCCGACCGGGCCTCTTAACTGGATGTCAATGCCGTTCACGAAATTAAGGGCCTCGGCTAAATTATGCGCCGGCAGGTTGGCTAATTCCTTTGACGACAGGACGGTGATATTCATCGGCAGGTGCAGGGAACTGTCGCCGGTCCGGCGGGCGGTGACTACTATCTCATCGGTCCGGGTGGACGCTCGGCTGAGCTCAGTCGAAGCCATGGGCGTTTCCGGATATGACAGGGAAATCGATGACCAGACGACAACTAAAGCAATTATATAATATCTCGCAAGAAGCATTTAATTTTATTCAGCCAGAAGTATCTTGGTCATGACCACCATATCCAGGTATTCCATATTAAACGGCTTCATGATATAGTCGTAGGCGCCCAAACGCATGGCCTCACGGGTGATGCTTTCATCATTGATGCCGCTGATCATCAATACGCTGATTTTCTTGTCCAGTTCTTTTATTTTCTTCAGGGCCATTAATCCATCCATACCGCCCAGTTTAATGTCCAGCAGGACAATCAAAGGCAGACTTTTGCTTTCGGATTTTTTCGCAGTGACGGCCGAGTATTTGCTTAACCGGTCCAGGGCTTCTTCGCCGCTGCTGGCCGTGCTCACCTGATAGCCCTGGCGGGTGAAGAACTTTTCCAGCATGAACCTGATTTCCGAGTCGTCGTCCACCACCAGGATATCGCCTTTGGATTTGACTTCCGGGCCGGACTGCTTGCTTTTGCGCTTGTCCAGCACGTAATTGACGGATTTGAGGAATAGTTCCACGCCCACGCCTTTTCTCAGGATTTCGGAAATACCCAGCTTGCGGGCCTGGGTTTCCAAATCGTCTATATTGGTGCCGGTCAGGAGAATGGTTTCGATTTTGGGGTCAATCCGGCGCATCTGGACAAAGGTTTCCAGCCCGTTCATGCCCGGCATCATCAGGTCCAGGATAACCAGGTCCGGACTTTCCTTGGCCATCATATCCAGGGCCTCCCGGCCATTAGGCGCGGTAATGACTTTGTAATTTTGCCGGGTCAAAACCGTGTAGAGTAAATCGCGCATGACCATTTCATCATCCACAACCATGACTTTTTCTGCGGTGCTCATAGATCTGCTCTCTTATCGCATTAATGGTTATAAACAATTATTCTTCGCCGGGCAATGCGATACTACAATCGCTACATTATAACCGAGATTTATTAAATAGCAAGTAAAATATTTTATTAACTGATTAATCCCGGAGGCGTTATGCCCCGGCGCCCCGGCCCAAAGGCTTAACCACAGAGATGGCGTGGTGTTTAGGATTGAGATGTTCTTTGAGGCGTTTTTGGATATCGGAGGTGGTTATCTTTTTAATCAGGCCGGACATCTCATAGACCTCCTGCCCGGGCTCGGGATTCTTAAATATCCGGCTGAAGTAATAACCGGCAAAGAGCGAAGCTACAGCCATGGGCGAATTGAAGACCCAGGTGAATTTGCCGATCATCTTGCGCTTCTGCTCTTCCAGTTCCCGCCGGGAACATATCTTATTCCGGGCCAGTTTATCCAGTTCGGACATAATCCGCTGGTAGAGCACCTCGGGACGGTCGGTCTCGGCTGAAATTATCGTGAAGCCGTAGGTCTGGTGCGAACTGTAGCCGCAGCCGAACCGGTCGTCGATCATCTTGGCTTCATAAAGCTTGGAATATAATTTAGAACTCTTGCTGAAAATCAGGTCCAGCAGCATATCGCTCAGAATATTCTGTTTGAGCAGCGGTATGCCTTCCAGTCCGGTCCGAGTTTCCTTATAGCCGATTAAAAGACTCGAGGTGCTGGTGGACATCTTTTCTTCCTTGGAATGGCTGTTTATTTCAGCCGGTTCGTCCGGCATATTGCGGATAATCCCGGTTTCGTCGGCCCGGCCCTGGAGATACGGGCTTTGGTTAAGCGCCTGGATAATCTTATCAATATCCGCTTCCGGGTCGCCCCTACGGGACTCCGTAAAGTCGCCGCAGATGACCAGAACCATATTGGCCGGCTGGTAGAATGTTTGGTAGCATTTGGCCAGCAGTTCCGGGGTGATGGTCCGGACACTGGCGACCGTGCCGCCGATGGAAATCCGGACCGGGTGGTATTTGTAGAGATTGCTCATCAGGTTGTCATAGACCTTGAAACCCGGCATGTCATTATACATGCGGAGTTCCTGCTCGATGATGGATTTTTCCTTGGCCACGTTCTCGGGATTGAAATATGAGGTCATCACCACCTTCAAAAGGATATTCAGGTTATCCAGGAAATTATCCGCGCTCTGGAAGTAGTAGGTGGTCGAGGTATTACCGGTCCCGGCGTTGTAGGAAGCGCCGAAACGGGCGAATTCCATGCTGACATCTCCGGATTCCTTCTTGAATTGCTGGTGCTCCAGAAAATGGGCAATGCCTTCGGGCACGGTTATGGAACCGGTCTCATTAGACCGGCACCAGGAGTTATCGATGGACCCGTAGTTAACGGCCAGCGCCGCGACCTTTTCGTTAATACCACTCTTGGGAATGATAAAGACCGGCAGCGCGCCGATCCGGGTAAAGAAATACTTCTCGTTCAGGTGTTTATTAAAGACCTTATGCATAAAAATACAGAACACGAATCACACGAATATTACGAATAATACGAATAATTATTCCCATTCGTCTAATTCGCCATTTATTCCTCCTATTCGTGTTTAATATATTGTATTTTGTATTCTAAAATATATAATATTACCATGAATTCATCAATAATTTCCGGCATTGAGCAGCTGAAGAAAGAGCGCCGGTCCGTTATCCTGGCCCATAATTACCAGCATCCGGATGTCCAGGATATCGCCGATTACGTGGGTGACTCCCTGGGCCTGGCTCAGACCGCCGCCCAGACCGATGCCAAGGTCATCGTCTTCTGCGGCGTGCATTTCATGGCTGAAACCGCGGCCATCCTCTGCCCAGATAAAATTGTTCTGATGCCTGACCCGCAGGCCGGCTGCCCGATGGCTAATATGATTACAACCCGGGAACTGCGCGAACTTAAGAAGCAATATCCGGACGCCGTCGTGGTTACTTATGTCAACAGCAGCGCGGCTATCAAGGCCGAGAGCGATTACTGCTGCACCTCATCCAACGCGGTCAAGGTGGTAGAAAGTATTCCCAAAAACAAACGGATTATCTTTATCCCGGACCAGCACCTGGGCCACTATGTCCAGACCCAGACCAAACGCGATATGATTCTCTGGCGCGGATATTGCCCGACCCACCGCAGAATCCTGGCTGAAGATATCATCAGGAAAAAAGAACTTTACCCGGATGCCCTGGTGGTGGTCCATCCGGAATGCGCCACCGAGGTAGTGAATCTGGCTGACCAGGTCGCCTCGACCAGCGGAATATTGGGATATTGCCGCGAGTCAAAGGCAAAGACGTTCATCATCGGAACGGAAATCGGGCTGATTCACCGGCTCAAGAAAGAAAGTCCGGATAAAATATTTATGGCCGCATCGGATTTGGCGGACTGCCCGAACATGAAACTCAACACGCCGGAAAAGATTCTCTGGTCGCTGGAAGACATGACATATCAGATAACAGTCCAGGAAAAGATTACCCACCTGGCGATCAAATCAATTCAAAGAATGCTCTCCGTAGTGTAAATCACGACAGGCCCTCCCCGAATGCTTTCGGGGTGGTTCAGGGCAGGGTCCTGAAGGAAAGTATGGCGCCATAGGTCGTGCCGGACGCATTAGTGGCATAAACCTGGAATTCATAAAGGGTATTAGGAATAAGCGCCGGCTCTAATGATTGACCGGTCCAGACAAGCCAATCGCCGGTGCCGCTGCCATTATCCAGAGGTGGCGACTGAATATTCCAGGGGCCCTGAGGAGATGCAGTTCTATACCGGAAATAAACCGTCGTGCCCAATCCGTTGGAATTAACCGTGCCATTTAATTGCGCATTGGTCCTGGTGATATTGGTGGCCGGATTAGTGACCACGCTGGGCGCGCCGGCCAGCGGGGTGGTAAACGACTGCTGCGCCCCATAGGAATACTGTCCAAATGAATTATATGCCACCACCCTGAAGTAATAGGTCACGCCCGGGGTGGAACTTGTAAATCCCTGCGTGACAGTAATCGGGGTCCTGCCATTTCCGATGGGTTGAGATGAAGTATTGCCGTAGTTGTACCAGTAAGAGTAAATCCCATATTGGAAATAAACCGTGGTGGTTGAACCATTGGGATTTACCGTAGCATTAAACGTAAACCCGGATGATGAAGTTACATTACTGGCCGGCAGGCTAACCGCCGTGGGCGGCTGGGCTGAGGTGTTAAATTGCAGGCGGTTTCCGTATGTCGTGCCATTGCCGTTAACAGCCACAATTCTGAAGTAATAGGTCGTGCTTGATGTCAAACCGGTTATTGCCCTCTGAATGCTAACCGGCCCGGTGCCGCTGCCGATAGCAGTCGGAGTCGTAGAACTGCCATAAGTTATGGTTGTTCCGTATTCAAAATAAACCGTGGTGGCCCCGCCATTGGGATTGACCGAGGCATTCAGGGTGGCGGTAAAGGCAGCAATTCCTGTGGCCGCAATAGTGGTCGCGCTGGGCGGCGGCACCAAGGTGGTAAATATCTGGTTAAAACCATTGGTCGTGCCGCTGGAGTTGGTGGCCACGACCCGATAATTATAGTTGGTATTGCCGAGCAATCCGGTTATGGTCGCGGTAACGCTCACATCAGTAATGCCGCTGCCGATAGCTTGTATCGAGGTGGTATTTCCGTAAAAAATGCTCGTCCCCCACTGGAAATAAACCGTGGTGGCCAACCCATTGGGATTGACCGAGGCAGTAAGCGTAGCCACGCTATAATTAACATTGGTCACCGGCGTGGTTGCGGCGCTGGGCGGCGGCGGCGGAGTGGTAAACGACACCTGGGTTCCATAACTTTCTCCGGCCGGGTTTCTGGCCGTCAGACGGTAATAATAAGTCGTGTTGGCTGCCAGGCCGGTCAGGCTGGCACTGACGTTGACATTGCCGCTGCCGGACGGGATAATCTGGGATGAGGTGGTATTGCCGTAGGTGGTGACCGGCCCCCACTGGAAATTAATGGTGGTATCCTGCCCATTGGGATTAACCACGCCGTTGATAATGGCAGAATTATAATTGATGCTTGAAGCCGAACCCGTAGTCGCCACCGGTTGCGGCGGGCCTGAATTGAACGTCCGGTTATTCCCGTAAACCGTGCCTTCAATATTTACGGCCACCACCCGGTAGGAATAATTCGTATAAGCGCTCAGCCCGGTGATATTACTGGCCACAAAAACGCCGACCACACCGCTGCCGATGGATTGGTCGGCAGTCCGGTTACCGTATGAAGAACTTAAGCCCCACTGAAAATAAATCGTGGTGGCCAGGCCATTGGGATTAACCGTGGCATTCAAGGTTGCGGAAAGAGACGAAATATTGGTGGCAATCTCGGTGGTGCAAGACGGACGACCAAACGTGGTGAACGACTGCGTTTCGGTATAGGTTAAATCATTGCCTCTCAAGACTGCCAGGCGGTAATAATAAGTGGTATTGGGCAGCAGGCTCGTCACGGTCTCGGTCACCGTGATATCGTATCTCCCGTTGCCGAGCGTCCTGGGCGTGGTCACATTCCAGCCGTAAGTCGAGCCCCATTCAAAATAGACCTCGGTATCAACCCCGTTGGGATTAATCGTGGCCGACAAAGTTTCGCTGTATGTGGCGCTGATTACCCCGGTATTGACACTGCTGCCGGTCGTCCACTCGTACGGGTAAAACGTGTATTGTTTCTCGCCTATCGAACCGCACTGCCAGCCGTAGGTGATTATGCTGACCAGCCCGATCAGGATAAATAATCCGACCCGGAGTGAGCGCCGTAACCCGATTTTCTTGGTATTCATATTCTCGCAATATTATACCCGCCCGGCCCGGTTAAGTTGCCGAAATACCATATAAAATATATCCGCCTTAAATATCAAAGTCAAGTAAAAAATAATAAATTCTCTCTTATTATTGACAAGAAATTATAATTATTATAATTTCTTATCTATAATCAAGGTATCATGGCGCTTGGGAAGCGCCGCCTAATGGCCCCGAAAACGTCCGCCGGACACCCACTGGGCCTTCGGGAACCATAAGAGGAGTAAACTATGTTTACCAATAAGGACAAGCCGGAACTCTACGAACTCCTGAAGATGAACCGGTCGAAACTGGGCAAGACGCCGGCCCAGGAAAAAGACGAGCCAGCCGTCAGCGCCCCAGTAGTAACGACTTCTGATTCAGAGCCGATTCCTTATACCGCCCCGCCGTCCTCAACAACCCGGCCGTATCCCAAACTGAGAATGCCATTCCCGACCCTTAAACCCAAGGAACCGGCCGGCGTATTCAAGAAACCCAAACCCATCCGGCCGAAAACCAGGGAAGAAGGAAAGCCCCTGAATTATCCCAAAATCATCATCATCGGCGGAATAATTATTGCCATCATTGTCATCATTTATCTGGCATTGACCCTGCCCCAGGCAACCCCATCAACACCGGGCAGAACAACGTCGCCATCGGTTCAGGCGCCTGAAATACCGGCCATGATGCCGGCAACCACCGGACGCACCTGGGCCATCCGACTGATTTATTATAATAATGACGCTGATGGTTCCCGGGCAATTATCACTATGTGCCAGATGCTCAGAAATAAAAACATTAAAGTCGTAACTAAGAGTGAAATGATTCATGGCATTTCATCCAATTCGATTTATCTCGAAAGCAAATATTCATCGCAGGAGCAGGCGCAAAAAGAACTGAAAAATGAACTGCCTAAATTAAAAAACGTCCATTATAAACTTAAGAATGCATCGGTTGTAAAATTAGAAGAAGGAAGATAAAACTATGTCAATCCATCGAAGTTTAGCCGTCATCGGGAAACTCAGGCGGCACCGCAACGTCCTCAAGAAAAGCGAACGCTTAGAGCGTCTCTTATCAGACGGCAAGCCGGAAGGCGAAATCGCCATCTTCGGGCTGCCCAAACTGCGTAATATCATGCTCAAGGCCAAGCCCAAACCCAAGAAGGAAGCCGCGGCTGAAGGCGCGGCACCGGCTGAAGGCGCGGTTGCTGGAGCACCGGCTGCTGCTGGCGCCAAAGGCGTCACTCCGAGCGCCAAGGCACCGGCCGCTGCTGCCGGCGCTAAAACCGCCGCTCCGGCTGCTGCTGGCGCCAAAGGCGCCACCGCCAAGGCCGAGGCACCCAAGACAGGTAAGAAAACTTAACGTTATGCGTTATGCGTTGTGCGTTGTGTGTTAGACGCAAGACGCCTGACGCAAGACGCCTGACGCATTGTTATGAAAGCCGCTGTATTTTACGGGCCTAAACAGCCCCTCAAAGTTGAGGAATACCCCAAGCCGCAAATCAATCATGACGAGGTCCTGATTAAGGTGGCGGCCTGCGGCGTCTGCCACACCGACCTGCACTACATCGACCACGGCGTGCCGACCGTCAAGAAACCGCCCTTTGTGCTCGGGCACGAAATCTCCGGCACGGTGGCCGAAATCGGCGCTAATGTCAAGAACCTCAAGGTCAGCGACCGGGTGCTCCTGCCGGCGGTCCTGACCTGCGGCACCTGCGAATTCTGCCGGATCGGCCGGGAAAACATCTGCAAAACCATGGTCATGTTCGGCAATCATATTGAAGGCGGCTACGCCGAATTCGTCAAGGCGCCGGCTAAGGACGTCTTCATCCTGCCCAACGAAATCCAGCTCGAAGAAGGCTGCATCATCGCCGACGCCATTTCCACACCATATCACGCGGTCAAAAACCGCGGCCAGGTCCGGCCCGGAGACACGGTAGCCATCTTCGGCTGCGGCGGCGTAGGCGTGAATCTGGTCCAGTTATGCGCCGCCTCAGGCGCCACGGTCATTGCCGTTGACATCATTGAAAAGAAACTCGACTGGGCCAAGCAGTTCGGCGCTACCTATGCCCTCAATTCATCCAAAACACCGGACGTCACCAAGGACATCCGCAAGATGACCAATGGCGGCGTGGACATCGCCTTTGAAGCCATCGGCAATCCGGCCACCATGACCGCGGCGTATAATTCCCTCAAGAAAGGCGGACGACTGTGCATCGTCGGCTATACCGACAAGGAATTCCCGCTTTCAGCCGCCAAGACCATGTTCTTTGAGATGGAGGTGGTCGGCTCGCTCGGTTGCCGGCCGGTGGATTATCCGCGACTGATAGAAATGGCCCGGATCGGCAAAATCAAGGTAGCGCCGCTGGTCACCCATAGATTCCCGCTGGATAAAATCAACGACGCCTTTGATACCCTCCGAAAAGGCGAATCACTGCGCTCTATTGTGGTGATGAGTTAAAACTTAAGGAAAATTCGTTGCCACTGGCGCCGAAGCGCCATGGCGCCCTTATGGCGCTCAAAAGGCACGAAGACACCAAGCTGTCATTTTGAACGAAGCGAAGAATCTCTTCGAAATGAGACCCCTCACTTCATTCAGGGTGACAATAGTCACTTAGTGGCTGATATTCTGTTCCCTATGAAAATAGTCATCATCGGCAGCGGCGGCGCCGGAATCTCGGCCATCCAAACCATCATGGAAAACGACCCAGACAAGGAAATCCACATCACCCTGATTTCATCCGAACGCGAGCTGGCCTATTCGCCCTGCGCCCTACCCTACGTGATTTCGGACAGTATCCCCTACAAGCGGCTGGCCCGGCTGGACAGCAATTTCTACAAGAAGAACAAAATCCAAACCTCTTGGGGCAGTCCGGTCTGTAAGATTGACTTAGGTAGGAAATCCATCGCCCTCAAGAACGGCAAGACCTTTTTCTACGACAAGTTATTAATCGCCACCGGCTCGGTTCCGATTAAGCCGGCCATACCCGGCATCGACAAAACCGGGGTATTCTTTGTCGACACCCTCAAGAACACCCGCCGAATCAAGGACTATATCCGGAAAGAGAAAATAGCCAAGCTCGGCAAGAAAGTGGCCGTTATCGGCGCCGGATTCACCGGCATAGAAACGGCTCTCGCCCTGCGCCAGCAAGGCATCAACGTCATCGTCATCGAAATGCTGGACCGGATTCTGGCCAAGGTCCTGGACGACGACTTCGCCAAGATTGCCCACTCAAAACTCACCTCGCTACCCTCTTCCAACGGGGAAAAAGAGATTGAATTCAAGCTCTCATCAGCCGTGACCGAAATCAAGGGCAAGACCAAGGTCAAATCCGTACACCTGCACAACGGCAGAAATATCCCGGTCGATATGGTTATCGTCTCCATCGGTGTCAGGCCCAATATCGACTTTCTTAAAGACAGCGGTATCACGCTCAGCAAAGGCATCATGGTTAATGACCGGATGCAGACCAATGAACCGGACATCTATGCGGCCGGTGACGCAGTAGAAACCACGGACTACATCACGGGCGAATCGGTAATTTCAGCCATCTGGCCCAATGCCATAGAACAGGGCAAGGTGGCCGGGTTAAATATGATAAGCAAAGATACGCGCTATCCGGGCTCTTACAGCATCAATGTCCTCAGCCTGGAAGGCCTGCCCATCATCTCGATGGGCAAAATATTTAACGGAAAAACCAAGCCACATACAACGCACCTGAACGGTTCATACACTTATCGGAACGAAAACTCCATACGCCGGCTGTTCTTTAATCACAACAGTCAAAACGAGGACAAAAGCAACATCACCCTGGCCGGATTTGAGGCCATCGGCGAATTCCGCAACGCCGGCCACCTCTGGTCGCTCATCCGGAAAAGAACCCCGGTAAAGGAAATGGACCACGATATCCTGATGGACAATACCGCCCCATACTATTCCGACCCGGAGAGTAAAAAGAAATAGGCCGGCTGGCTTGCCCAGCATCGTGCCGGGTTATATCGACCTGGCCGAACTGAACCGGGATATGCAGGCCCGGCGGGACCTGATACCGCGCCTGAGGCGGGCCACATCCATCATGGAAAGCATGGACGACACGGCCCTGCTCTTAGGGTCGGATGTGTTTACCAACTGTCTGGCCTTCTACAAAGCGGTCAAGGCCGCGGCTCAGGCCAATGTGCCGGGTTCCACCTCGGTCTATCAGGACTTGGCCGCCCAATTCCCGGGCCGGCCCAGGTCAATCCCAACCCCGCCTAACCCCTAAACCACTCCTGGGGTAGAAAAAACCACTTCGGAGGGGGATAAAACCCCCTCTGAGGTGGTAAAAACCACCTCTGAACCTATAACAACCACCTCGGAACCTGTAAAAACCACTTCCGAACCTATAAAAACCACTTCCGAACCTGTAAAAAGCACTTCTGGACCTATAAAAGGTGGTTCCGGACGTGTAAATATACGTTCTGGACCTATAAAAGGTGGTTCCGAAGTGGTTATTAGAATGAGCGTCCCTACTTTTGGGCCGGCCACAGCGCCCGGCGGATGTAGGTGAGCAGGGTGATCATAACCGCAGTAAGTCCCAGACAGTAGATAATGAATAAGAAAAACAATTCCGGTCTGTCGATGGGTTTATAAATAAGGCCAACAAATGCCGTCACGACAAACAGTGCACCCAGGATGGAAATAATTACGAGTGGAATCCTTAATGCCTTATGTAGTTTGACATTGCATATGACCAGCACTGAAATCGGAATAATCACCAGGGCCGTGATAAGTACTACAAAAAAGTTTGTTTTTCCTCTGATAGGATTTTCCAGGAGTAGTGCGCCTATAGGCAGGATTACAATCATGATGCTGGCAAGGATTATGGCGATAACAGCCGAGGCGATAACGATGGCCTTTTTCATATTATAATCTATTAAATCTGTCTTATCCGTGTTTACCCCCACACCAATACATTGGTGTGGGGGTTTATCTATTTACGCAATTATCTTTCTACCAAATCCAGCTGAGAATGTCAAGCGGAATGATTTATACTGCGCTATTTTCCTTGCCCAATTTCGCCCGCCGGGTATAATACCCGCCAAATGCGCTCGCTTGATGACTCGGTCCAGTTCCTAAAAGGCGTCGGGCCCCAGAGGTCCAAACTCTTCCTGCGCCTGGGCATCAATACCGTCTCCGACCTGCTGGCCTACATCCCCCGCAAATATTTAGACCGCTCGCAAATCAAGTCCATCAAGGAATCGCTGGCCTCGATTAACCCGGACGAAGAAGTCACCCTCAAGGGCACGATTACCGCAGTCAGATTACATCTGCCTAAATACCATAAGACTATCTTTGAAGTGGTCTTGAGCGATTCTACCGGACATATCTCGGCCACCTGGTTTAACCAGCCGTACCTGCAGACGGTCTTTGCCAAGGGCCAGGAGGTAATTCTTTCGGGTAAGATAAAGTTCTACAAGTATCCGCAGTTGTCTTCGCCGGAATATGAGTTTATCAGCGGTGATAATTTTGCACCCCTGCATTCTCAGGGTATTATCCCCTGCTATCCCTTAACCGAAGGCCTGACCCAGAAATTCCTCCGGCGCATCATCAGGTATTGTTTGGATAATTACATTTCACTGGTTCAGGATAACTTAGGCTCAGCGCTTAAGGTAAAACACAATCTATTGGAGTTACCAGAGGCAATAAGACAGATTCATTATCCGGATTCAGCCGAGCAGATGGCTAAGGCACGGGTCCGGTTGGTCTATGATGAACTGTTACTCTTCCAACTGTCCCTGGGCTTAAGAAGACAACAAATCAAGCAGACCGCGGTAAAATATCCCATCGCCATCTCCGAACAATTAGAGGAACGCATCCGTAAGAGAATCCCCTTCCAACTCACCCGCGCCCAAGAAAAGGTGATTGCCGAGATAAGGCAGGACATCACCAGAAATTATCCGATGAACCGGCTACTGCAGGGCGATGTGGGCTCAGGCAAGACCATCGTTGCCATCTATGCCATCCTGGCGACTATCGGGAACGGATTGCAGACGGCATTTATGGCGCCGACTGAAATACTGGCTGAACAACACTTCCGCAACCTCTCGCATCTCTTAGCCGATTCCCAGGTACGAATGGTGTTGTTAAAGAGCGGGCTTGGCACGGCCGAGCGCCGGAAGATACGCGGGCTGATTGAGGCAGGCGAGGTGGATTTGGTTATCGGCACGCATGCCTTAATCCAAAAGGACGTGGTATTCCGAAAACTGGGTTTATTGGTGATTGACGAACAGCACAAGTTCGGGGTAATGCAGCGGGCTGATTTGCGCGAGAAGGGCGAGAATCCCCATACCCTGATTATGACCGCAACCCCGATTCCGAGGACCCTGGCCCTGACTGCATTCGGAGACCTGGACATCTCCACGATTGACGAACTGCCGCCAGGCCGTCAGCCCATCAGGACGGTTCTGAGGCCATCAAACAAGATGCCGGACGCGTTTGGTTTTATCCGGGAGAAAATCCGGGCCGGACGGCAGGTATATTTCGTCTATCCGCTGATAGAGGATATTGAAGAGATTGATAGCAAGACCGCCCAGAGGCAGTTATACAAGGTCAATCTAAAATCCGCCACAACAATGGCCAAATATCTGAAAGAGCAGGTGTTCCCTGAATGCACGGTGGCGCTGTTGCACGGAGATATGAAGGATGCCCGTAAGGAGAAGATAATGGCGGATTTCCGGGCCGGCAAGACAGATATCCTAGTCTCGACTGTGGTGATAGAGGTGGGCATAGACGTGGCCAATGCCTCGGTGATGGTGATAGAGCACGCTGAACGCTACGGCCTAGCCCAGTTGCACCAGTTGCGGGGCCGGATTGGACGCGGGGCGCACCAGTCATACTGCCTGCTCTTCGGTGATTTTACCACGCCTGAGGCCGAACAGCGGCTGAAGATTATGGAGGAGACCTCGGACGGATTCAGGATTGCGGAGGAGGATTTGAGGATTCGCGGGCCGGGCGAGTTCCTAGGCACCAGGCAAAGCGGACTGCCGGAATTCCGGGTGGCCAACCTGGCCACGGATTTCGGGGTGCTGAAACTGACCCAAACGGATGCCAAAGAGATACTGGACCGGGACCCATTCCTGGACCAACCCGACAACCGCAGATGGCGGCAGGAGATAAAGAACCATTTCAGTAATATAGTAACCATGCCGTAAAGGAACTGTAAAAATAATTTTATCATTTACTTGACAAGGAGTTAAATTAGGATATTTATTGAGTCTCATAAGGAAGCCTATTCTATGCCAGATGAATTTGAAGAAATCATTCCGGCGGCTGAAGAGCCCGCAGAGCCGGTGCTTGACGCGGCTGATACCATGGCCGGCGACGACCTGGCGCCGGTAGATGGAGCCGTGGACGTCTCGGATACCATGGCCGAATCCTCATTTGCTTCAGGCCAGGGGGAAGTCCCGGGCGGCGCGCCGATGATGCCCGGCGCCGGACCGGCAACCTTCACCATTACCAAACCGAGAAGCAATATCTTCACCCTGCTGTTAATTCTGGCTTTTCTTTGCATCGGGCTGGCTATTTATTTCCTGGCACACGAATTAAATAATTACTACGGCGTAACCTTTGGAGGGATATTGTCACCGCCGAATAAAACCGCTGGAGCGACCGGGACCGAAAAATAACCCGGGGATGTCATTATTTACCCTCAAGTTTACCCGTTAAATATCCGATAAAATCACTTAAGGGAAAGAAATATACCCTAATATATTTTGTATCTGGTCCCCCGATGGACATCGGGGGACATAAGAAACTGTCCCTAACGGGACTCTCTTCGGTCGTAACCGACCAGGGGATTAACAGTTTCTAATGGAGTATTAAAATGGCTAATTTTTTAGATGATGTGATGGGCATGCTCTCAACCGATATCGGCATTGATTTAGGCACCTGCAACACCCTGGTCTGCGTCAAGGGCGAAGGCATTATCCTGTCCGAGCCGTCGGTGGTGGCGGTGCACAAAGGGACCAACAAAGTCCTGCTCAACGGCCAGGCGGTCGGCAACGTGGCCAAGGAAATGTTGGGCAAGACCCCGGGCGGCATCTCGGCGGTCCGGCCCCTAAAGAACGGTGTCATCTCAGATTTCGACCTGGCCGAGGCATTGATTCGTTATTTTATCCAGAAGGTCCGGACTTATAAGGGCTGGAAATTGATTAAACCCCGGGTGGCCATCTCCATCCCTTCGGGCATATCAACCGTGGAAAAACGGGCGGTGATAAATTCGGCCGAACGGGCCGGAGCCCGGCGGATATTCCTGGTGGTGGAGCCGATTGCCGCGGCCATCGGCGTGGGCCTACCCATCCAGGAACCGGTGGCCAATATGATTGTTGATATCGGCGGCGGCACGACCGAGGTGGCCGTAATTTCACTGGGCGGCATCGTCACCTTCAAGAGCATCCGGGTGGCCGGCGACGAGATGGATGACGCGATTGTCCAGCATATGAAGAGCACGTATAATCTCCTGATCGGCGAGCAGATGGCCGAGCGAATCAAGGTTACCCTGGGGTCCGGTTCCCCGCTGGAAAAAGAATTGACCATGGAGGTGGGCGGACGCGATATGGTGGCGGCCCGACCCCGTAAGGTAATTGTCAATTCCGAGGAAATCAGAGAAGCATTAAAGAAACCTCTGGATGCCATCCTGGGTGCCATCCGGGAAACCCTGGAAAAGACGCCGCCGGAATTGTCAGCCGACCTGATAAACTACGGGCTGACCATGGTGGGCGGCGGTTCGCTCCTGCGCGGGATTGACAAGGCCATCTCCAAGGAAATCCAGATACCGGTCCGGGTGGACGAAGACCCGTTAACCGCTGTAGCCAAGGGCACCGGTATTGTCCTGGAGAACCTAGACCTGGTCCATGAAAGTCTGGAAAGCGGCGAGGACCTCATGTAATTAACTTCGGAATGTGGAGTGCGGAATGCGGAATAATTCCACGTTTATCATTCCCCTTTCCGCATTTACACAATGAAATTCTCTCCTGTGATTCTTTTGGTTATCACCATCATCATTATCATCGCGCCAATCCAATGCCTGAATAAGACGGAATTGACCCTGTTAACCCTGGCCCGGCCGTTCACCTATTTCTACGCCAAGACGCCTTCGGATGACACCATCACGCCCGAGATTTACCAGTCACTCAAACCCAATGACAGGAACAAGTTCCTGGAACAGCAGGTGGCTGAACTCAGAAGCCAGATTGTCCTGCTTAAGAATGAGAATTCCGCGCTGGCGAGCAAGCTGAAAACCATCAGCGATTTCCGCGAGATTGCCGCATCCGGAATGAATATCAAGCAGTATTACAATATCGTGCTGGCTGATGTGGTGATTAAAGCCGATGTCTCGGCCTGGCGCAGGAGTTTCCTGATTAACCGCGGGGCGAACGACGGGCTGCAGACCGGCTTTACCGTGGTCTCGGGCAAATACCTGATCGGCAAGGTCTCGGAAGTAAACGCGTCCAACAGCCGGGTACAGCTGATTACCGACCCGGCCTTCCGTTCCCAGGTGATGATTCTGCCGCCGCCGGAAGAGGCCGTGACGCCGACTGAGCCGGCGCCGGTGGCCAATCCGCCGGGCAAGAAAGCGGACAAGAAAACCACACCGGACCAGCCCCAAACCGGATTCGGGGTCCTGCTCGGGATTTCCTTTAACCGCTCGCTGGTTAAATGGGTCTCGCGGGAGCTGAAGGTCGGCAATAACTGGAATGTCTTTTCCGCCCCTGACCCCAGCGCCATAACGCCTTCGGGTTTGATTGTCGGGACCGTGGACAGCTTTTCCGTGGACGGCTATTTTTATACCTTAAATGTCAAGCCGGCCATCGACGCCTATAACCTGAGCAGCGTCCTGATACTGGTACCGAAGAAATAGTGTTATTATTCCCCTCTTTGAAAAAGAGGGGTTAGGGGAGATTTAAATCCCCCTTTATCCCCCTTTTCCAAAGGAGGATATCCTGCAAGGTAACAGCATTAAAATGAAAAACAGCATTTTCATCATCCTGGCGCTGGCGCTTATCTTCCTGGAAGCCCTGTTTTTCTATAAACTGGAAATCAGGGGGGTCAGGCCGGATTTTCTGCTTGTCCTGATATTCTTCATTGCCTTTAATACGCCGCTGGAAAAGGCCATCATCCCGGTCTGGCTGATCGGATTCTTCAAAGACATCGTCTCCCAAAGCGGACTGGGAACCACCGCCCTGCTTTATCTGGTGAGCGTGCTGGTTATTTCTCTCCTGAAAGAAGTGATTTTCAAGGATGATACCGGAATCCAGGTAGTGGTTTTATTCCTGAGCGTCTGGCTCTGCCATTTTCTTAATGGGCTGGGGCTGTTCCTTTTCTACTTCGCCGGCATGCCGCCTTTGGGCTATATCATGCTAAAATCACTGGCCACGTCGATTTATACCGTTCTGGTAGGCGGGCTATTACTCATCGCGGTTTATAAAATCCAATGGCATATCAGGTGGCGCGCCAGTCAGCCCTGATTATCTCAACCATTTCTTAATACGATCGCCTTCAGGATATCCATAATTTTCTCGTCAATGATCTTGTTTTTGACGTCGCCGTTAAGTATCCGGAGGGCTTCGGGAATCGGTATTTTCCTGCGGTAAGGGCGGTCTTCGGTCAGGGCCGTGAAACGGTCTGCTACTGCGATAATCCGCGCGCCCTGCGGGATATTGTCCGCATCCACTTCCAGGGGATACCCTTTCCCGTCCAACCGTTCGTGGTGATAGATTGCCCACTGGGCCACCTCGTCAAAACCAGGTATGGAACTTAATGTCAGATAGGTAAAATAAGGATGCATTTTAATGATATCGTATTCGTTCGGGGTAAGCGCGGCCGGTTTTTCCAGGATTTCATCCGGAATGGCCAATTTCCCGAGGTCGTGCAGCAATCCGGCAATCAGGAGATATTTCAATTCGGTTTTGGACCATCCCATGGATTTGCCGATTTTAATCGCTGTTTCCGCCACCTGAACCGAATGAAGCCTGGTAAAGTGGCTTTTATAATCAACCACCTGGGCAAAGATATAGGCCATGTCCACCATATTGTCAACGGTCATTTTCCGGTCGTCCTGGGGCGAGAATTCATTAAGGATGTCGTCCACGAATTCCGGCATCAGCCCTATCCAGAATATCTTGGAAGCGGTTATTTCCTGAAGCGATTCCACCAATTTGGAATTGAACCAGGTTCCCTGGCCCTGAGCAATTTTATTGATGATCTGGCTGGATTGGGGCAGTATATCCTTATCATCCTTGATGAGGACCTCAAACCGGTCCGAGATATGGATTATCTGGCTCAATAACGGGATTTCGTCTTGAGACAGACCTGAAGGATTGGGGCCAAAGTATTTATCGTGATGAAAGCGAATGGAGTCGGCAATCGGGCGCATCAATTCGCTTTTCTGGAGTATCTGGAAACCGGATTCGCAGTGCTGATAACAATTGGGGCAGTCAAACTCCATAATCTCCAATTTGTCCTTGGCTGAAAACGCCCCGATATCGTGCAGGAGTCCGGCATAAAACAAGGTGGTGGTATCTTCAGTGCTTAAATCGAGGTCCCGGGCCAGATTGAGGCAGATATGAGTGACCCGTTGGTGGTGCTTGCCGATGCGCCGATTAATCAGCCCGAGCGCATGCGATAACGACATGATAAATGTCTTGACAAAAGGCGCCGGACCGTCTGACATAGTTATCCTATTTCTTTCTTTATTATTACTGCGAGTTTGTCAGCCAACGCTTTTATATACGGGAAATTCCGGCCTTCTATCATTACCCGGCAAAGATTTTCGGTGCCTGAATATCTCAAGACCAGCCGGCCCTGATTACGCAGCAGTTTATGAATCCGGTCCGCCTCCTGCTTAACGGACTTGATATCTTCCAAAGTCGGTTTGGAGGCCACCGGCACATTAACGATAATCTGGGGGTATTGAGTAAAACCTTTTGAGAGCTGCCAAAGCGTCTTGCCTTCATCGGCCATTATTTTGAGCATCATCAAAGCCGTAATTACCCCATCGCCGTTTTTAGAGTAGTCCCTGAAGATAATATGGCCGGACGGCTCTCCGCCGACAGAAAATCCGTTTTTGAGCATCTCGTCCAGGACATATTTATCGCCCACCCGGGTACGCACCAATCTGACACCTTGCTTGCCGAGGGTGCTTTCCAACGCGCTGTTGGTCATTATGGTGCCGACCACGGTATTATTCCTCAAGAACCCCCTTTTCTTCAGGTAACCGGCTGCGATATAGAGGACGAAATCGCCGTCGCGGATATCGCCTTTTTCATCAACCATAATCACCCGGTCGCCGTCACCGTCAAATGAGAATCCGATATGCGCCTTGGCCGCCAGGACTTTACGCCTGAGGGTTTGGGGATGGAGCGAACCACAACGACTGTTAATATTTTCGCCGTCCGCCCGGTGATTAATGGGAATAATTGTCGCGCCGGTCCGGCTGAATATCGCCGGCGCAATCTCAGCCAGCGCACCATTGGCGCAATCCAAGACTATTTTGGTGCGGGGCGAAAGAATACTGACTTTAGAGCTCAGGATAATCCGGGGGATATCATTTATATATCGCTGCGTCAACTCCGGCTTGACCATAGCCGAAAACACGCCCGGCTTGACGATCCGCTTTTTAAGACCGGAACGAATCTGTTGTTCCATTTTCTCCTCTGTTGAATTAGTTATCTTAAGTCCATTGGCGGAGAACAATTTTAGACCATTGTAACTGGAAGGATTATGAGAAGCGGAAATCATTATACCAACCGCATATTCCCCGCATTTGGCCAGATAAGCCAGACCGGGAGTTGAGATGACCCCGGCGCTGTCAACATTTACGCCCACCGACGCAAGCGCGTCGGAGAGTATTTTTTCTATTTTTGCCCCTGACGGTCGCGTATCACGGCCGATGATTACCTTTGACGCCCGGCGCCCGGCAGGGATATTCGACCCGATAACCCGGCCCAATTTATCCAGAAATGCCGGTTTAAGGAATCCATGATTCACAATATCCCTGATGCCATCCGTGCCGAATATTTTTCCCATAAATCAACTTTCTTCTTGTATTATAATCCACCCGAGATATAATATATTATAAAAATATAGCGGTTTCAGCAAATTCTTGTATTAAAATATTTATCCCGTTAGAAGATTCTGCAATCATGGCTATAACAATGATATAAGTTTGTTACTCAATTACAGGTCTTTCTAACGGGGCTGACACAACTATGCATCTATATATAAAGTCTGATTTACCGCCATCCTCCGCGCCGCAACGCCATTTTGACCTTGTTAAATTCTTTGACCAGAGTAAAGGCCCGGTTAAATTCTGGATTGGCCGGGATGACGACTGCCAACTCAAGATTGCCGACGAGAAGATTTCACGCCATCATTGCTACATAGAAAGAACCAAGGAAGGATCCATAAAACTGGTTGACAATAACAGCACCAACGGATTTACGGTCAACGGCATCAAGGTAGCAGAAACAATTCTCACCGATAATGATGCCATCTGCATCCGGCATTACGAAATGGCGTTAAAAAAAGAGTTGGTTGCCGGCAACGCTGCGGACAAGCCGCATGCGATCTTATCAACACCGCAGTTTAAGATGCCGGAACACGCGATAAGAAAACATAAGAAACATGCCGAGGATAACTCTTTCCGGTTATTAGTTACGGTCTTTTTCCTGGTGATTGGGATTGTGCTTTTGGCAATCCTCTTCTCTGAAAACAAAACAGACGAAGCCAGAAAAGGTGACTGGCAAGCGACCGAGAAGGCAAAGAAGAACCAGTCGCCCGGTGCTTCTTCCGGTGGACAGACCGAAGCCAAAAAAACCGACATCCCCAAACAAAGCCGGCCGTCATCCACAACCACAACTATATCAGGCGGAGACAGCCCGGCGCGCAAGACCGACGAGGAGTTCGAGCGTCAGCAAAAAATAATCAAGGAACAACGGGACCGGCAGGACGCCGAACGCCAGGCAAAACTGAAAGCCGCTACGGAAAAGCAGACTACCTCGAAACAGCGCCAGGAGGAACAGCGCCTGATGGCTATGGAACAAGCCAGATGGACTGAAGTCAAGGCAACCGCCGCGCAGGAAATCGCCAAATACCAGTATACCGGCGCGATTAAATGCGTGGCGGAATTCATTAACACGGCTAAAACCGCTTCCATAGAAGAAGACGCCCGGGATCATCTGGACAATATCAAAGGCGAATCCTCGCTTTTTGCCGGCCTGGTAAAGAGTTTGACCGGTGGATCCAGCCGCAAGAAGATTGTATTGGACACTTCATATGAAGTCTGGATAACAAAGGCAACTGAGATCGGGTTTGAGGGTAACGTGGCCGGTTTGGGCGACAGCGTTTATTACCGGCAGTGGAAAGATACGCCGACTGCGGCGATTTTGAATTTATTCCCGCGCGACCTGGGGAAATTAGAGCGTTTCTACTCCGCCACTTTCTGCTATAACCATAATCTTACTTCGGACGGCGAACGAATATTAATCTACTGCTTCAGGGCCTACCCCGACCAAAAAGACCGATTCAGCCAGTTTCTGGCCCGTTATAAAAATATTCCACTGCCGGACGGCGGATTTGCCGAATACCAGGGGCAGCTGGTTACGGCTGAGGATAAATCCTACCTGGAAAAAGGTTATGTTAAATACAACGACAGGTGGATGCCTTATGATGACATGATGACTGCCAAAGGACTGGTCAAATTCCAGGGTAAGTGGGTAACTCCTGATGAAAAGGCAAAGATAGAGGCGCGGTTGGCGGCCCTGACTTCCCTAAAAAAACAATTGGCGCCTAAAGGGATGATTGACAAGACCGGCGCTGACAAAGAACAATTACCCTGGGATAAAGCACGCATCAAAGAAACGGAACATTATATCATCAAGGCAAATATCAGCCAGGAGTCCATCGATGACCTTTGCTTTTTGATGGAGTGTTTCTATTTTGAAGCCAAGAAAATATTTAAGGTCACCCGCGACCCGGGCACTAAACTTAAGATTTTCGTCTTTAAGAATGACAAGGAATATTATGCTAACGGAGGTTCTTCAGGATCCAGGGGCATTTTCAGGGACACGGGCAGTGATAAGCAGATAATGACATTTTACCAGCCGCCCTTAACCACTTCGGTACTGCTGCATGAAGGCACTCACCAATTTGTTAACATTGCCTGTTCAAATGTGCCCATCTGGATTAATGAGGGATTAGCTACATATTACGAATCAAGCAAGTTTGAAGGCACGGCGCTTAAAACAAATATCGTCAACAACAACCGATTACAGTTAATCAGGGACTTAATCCTCAAGAAAGACGTGCCGCGGCTTGAGGACATCATAAATATCCGGCAGGCGAATTTTACCATTTATGAATATGCCCACTGCTGGAGTTTAGTTTATTTCTTTATGAATTACAGTCAGGGCCAGTATGCAGACGAGCTGGAGGCATACTTTGAAGCGATAAAAAGAAAGGGATTCGAGAACCGCCCGCAGCATAAGCAACTCTTCGAAAATATCTTTAAGGTGAAGTTCGAGGTGCTGGAAAAGCAGTGGGAGGATTATATCCTGAAGTTAAGATAACCCCCGCGGATTTGCATCCCCGCCTGACCTTGGCCGTCAGTTCGAGCAGGCTATTTCACCAAACTTTCCTTGTCCTTGTCGCTGTCAAACTTATGGGAAAATTTCTTATAAGCCGGAATAGTATCCGGATTGATATTCACCTGGGCGGACCGACAGGCCTCGATAATCGCACGTTGCAAGACCATATCCGTCTGAACATCCACAATAAATTCCTTCTGGCGGTCGTCCGCTACTTTCCGTCTAATATGTCCCCTTAACGCCTGGCGCACCTCGTCTTTTTCCAGACGCTCCTTGCACCGGCTGTAGAACTTCTCAAAATCAGGATAGTTCGCATAGTTCTCTCCGTCATCCTCGGCCAAGGTCTGGAACAACAGTTTATTATTCTCGTAATATTCATTTGTATACTTATCCAGCTCGCCTGATTCAATAAGTTTATTAAATTCCGATGCCTTGCCGAAATCCTGTTCCGGCGCAATCGCCTTAATATCCGGCTCAACCCCGCCCTTGCCTTCCTTATTTTTCTCGACCGACCGGCCTGACGGCAGGTAATATTTGGCGATGGTCATTTTTAATGCGGTTGCGCCATCGGTGGTGGACAGGTCTATGGGCTGCTGAACACTGCCTTTGCCATAGCTGGTTGAACCGACAATAACGGCCTTATGGTAATCCTGCATTACGCCGGAGAATATCTCTGAGGCGCTGGCGCTTCCCCCGTCAATCAGAATATACATCGGCACGTCTATTTTATCATCATTCTGTGTTCTATATTCCGCGACAATGCCTTTTCTGTCCCGGGTCGTGACAATGACCTTATCCTTTTCTATAAACAAATCTATCATCTCATTCACTGTTCTGAGCAGACCGCCCGGATTCCCCCTGATATCAATGATAATCGCCTTGACCGACTGATATTTCATCTCCTGCAGGCATTTACTTGCTTCCTTGGCCGTATCGGTGGCAAAATTGACGGTAAGTTGAAGATATCCGATATTACCCGGCAGGATATGATAGGATGCGGTGGAGACATTAACAATAGCACGAGTTAGAGTGTATTCCCGTTCCTTAGGCCAGCCGCGGCGATAGACCTTGATTTTAACCGGCGTACCCGGGTCGCCTTTCAAACTCTTAACCAATTTATTAATATCCTTACCGCGGGTTGTTTCACCCTCTACCTCAATGATTCGGTCTAAGGAACGAAGCCCGGCCTTATCGGCCGGCGCGCCATATATCGGCCGTTCAATGGTCAGGTAATCATCTCGCATACTCACATGGGCGCCAATCCCGCCGTATTTCTTGGAGATGTCCTCATTGGCTCTTTTCTTATCTTCTTCATCCTCGTATTCTGAAAATCGGTCTAAACTGCCGGCGATACCCTTGGCCGCAGCAGTCATCAGTTTCTTGATATCAAACTGATTGGGATCAACATACCGTTCCTTAATCAGCCCTAAAACCTCATCCAAAAGGGTGTAATCAATCTCTGATTTCTTGGACGATTTTGAGGTCTTGCGGCTATATGAATCCTGGTCTTCTTTATACTTCAGAAATAACCTGGCCAATCGGCCGGTCGGAGTCGGGTCTAAGGATAATTGTTTTAACACGTCCTTGCTTCTCTCAAAATCATTCATTGATGCCAGAACCAATGCGGCTGACAATCTGATATCCGGGTCTTTGAGAGTGGAGATTTCCCTTACCTCCTTAACAGCTAATGATGACCGGTCCACTTCATACCATAGTTTTGCCAGCCAGAGCCGGCGGCTTGCCTCAAGCGTTCCATCCAGAATGGACTGGACCTTCTTGGCCAGTTCGCCCCGGTCGATATCGCTTCCGCCCCCATCACTGGCGATAAGATTAGCCAATACCTCTGCGGCCGCGGAAAAAACCTGTTTATCAATCTGCTGGGCCGGCAAGGCCAATACCGCAATGAGGACCTTTACGGCCTCCTCGCGATAACCCACCTGATACATGGCCCGGGCGCAACCAACCCGCACCTTGATGTCGGAATTCTCTAAGCCAAGAGCTAACTTAGCCAACCCATCTTTGCCAACGGCTTCTATCTCTGCCACGGCCTTCCAGAAACTATCCGTGGTAATATCCTGCTTGGCTAACCCTGAAATAAGGTCGCCAATATTAGCCGCGGGCTGTTTTACCGGAGGCGGCAGTGTTCCGGTTGCGGCTGGCGGCTCCCCGATAGACATCGGGGTAAAACTCATCAGCGAAACCAAGATAACGGCGTAAAGCAAAGTCGTGATAATCTTCTTAGGCATATCTATTCCTTTCGCAATCAACAGTAACTTAAGATTCTAGGATTTGTATATTATCAATTATTTTCAAGACAGTCAAGTATAAACCAAAAAGGGGATACCCAGCCTGTCCAAGCTGAATATCCCCTGTCTTCACCAAAAATTAATTACCACTGCCAGTTGTTCCAGAAGAAGAAATAACCAATACCGCCGCAGGAATAGAATACCCCAATCATCTCGGCGCGTTGTGCTTCAGTCACTTCTCCAAAATTACCGTAATACCACGGCGTCCCTGCAGGAATCCCTTGCGGAACTACACTGGCAACCGAAACATCATGCCCGCTGCTTTCGTATCTCCGTGTTCCACCTGTGGTATTGTCAAACATAAAATCAAAACTACCCACCAGAGATTTTAGGGCGCTGGTATCCGTAACCTCAACATAAGCCGCACCGTCCCAGGCATACCACTTAACATCAACCGAAGTTATCCTTTTGCTCCCATCAACATTAACCTTAATTGAAGGAACAAAACCCTTGATAACTGTTCCGGAAATAGGCGAGGCCACCGCCACATCAAATTCAGCGCTGGAAAGTAAGGTTGATGTGCCAGTGTTGGTAACTCCAAACTTCCAGAATCCGACTGGAATTGTCCCGGTAAGCGAACCTGTTGAGTAAGATATATTACCGTATCTTTCTCCAGCAAAGAAGTCATTCGCCCAGGCCTCCCATTCACCACCGACGGTCGGCCCACCGGTAGTATTATTCAGATTAGATATCGGGGTTGAAGTATCATAGATAAAACCGCTATCTTTCGCTTCCACACTGGCAGGCGGATACAATTCCAACAATGCCTTGGGTGTTCCGGTCGGAGGACCTATAAACTGCTGAACAGTGATTCCCATAAAATTGCTATCCAGTTGGAAGTTATAGCCACCGCTGAACGTGAAAGTGCTTGGGTTGGGGAAACCGGTACCGCTGATGGCTGAATAATCCCCGCTCCAATTATAATCAGGCCTAAGATTCCAATATACGCCGCCCTGATAATTAAAATACAGATTCTTAACAATCTTGAGCAGGTCGTCGTTCTTGGCTAAATCAAGCAATTGGGACTGGCTCAAGGAAAAAGCGGTTGTGGTTACCGTATTTTCGGTCAGGGCAACATCGCTGTCGGTAATACTTTGCTCAATCGTTCCCAGATCAAGCGAGGAAGCAGTAGCCGAACTTACCGGAGCCAGGAGCATACTGTCTGTTGTATTCATCTTCAAGGCAACATAACCCACGAATTTCTCCCGGCCGGTTACGCTACTATCTACCAGAATCAAAAGCCAATTCCTGTCCTTCTCTAATGATAAATTAAAGGTGCCGTCTACGTTTATAACCGCCTCTTTTATCCCCTGGAGACAATATTCGCCCAAGTATCCGCTGTCATATGGCATTGCAATAACCTTATCCACCGTGCCATCAGAATACGCCGCCCAGGCCTTCTGGGGTTGGAAAATAGTGCAGAACCTATCAAGGATATTTGATGGCGCTGCAGCAACAATATAACTGGTACCGATTTTACCGCTTAGCGTCAGTTTGGCTACGCTGCTGCTGCCGCTGGAACTACTACTACCTCCGCAGCCGTTATAACCGATAACTATCACGGCTATCAATACTGCAACCAGCCCCAGCTTCATCCAAAGTCCTCTGTTCATACACGCTCCTATCTTTTAGCTGCGGGTTATTTTGCTTATTATATAATCACTACAACAACCCTGAATAGCAATTATATATTAATATAACCACTTACATTAATTTGTCAAGTGGAATCTTGGATTATTTCGATGCCGATTCAATATTGCGCAGTACGCCTTTGTAGGCATTCAGAAATGCTTTTACGGACTTGTCGTCAAAGCCGGTGGTGGTGACCACCAGTCCGTCGGCCTGAACCGATTCGCCGGTATAATTGGCCTTCTTGGCCATCATAACCGCGGAATACTCTTCAGCCGTGGTTATTTTCTTGGAGATAAATCTCTCGTCGGCATTGATTAGTATCACCGATGCGCCGCCAATGGCGCCGATGGCCTTTTTATTGTCCAGGCAATACTTGATGGCCGAGATAACGCCTTTGTCATTGACACTTTCACCACCCATCAAAATAACGCCGTCAATTCCGGATAACGAATCAGGATTAACAACCTGGTCTTTCGCAGCATTTACAACGACAAATTCCGCGCCATTGGTCATAAGAAATCTCATAATTATCCCCAAGTATTCAGTATCTGAAGAAGAAGACCAAACCAATACCTTCTTTCTGGCCTTGCCGGCCGGCGCCAGGTCATAGAACGGCTTCAATGCCGTCCGGATTACGGTGTTCCCGCGCTGGATGACCAGGGAAATAAATTTCTTCCGCTCGGTTAATGACTTCTCTATTTCCGTCTGGAAATCATCAATGGTATTGACAGCGACATTGTTTATATTGGTAATCATATCGCGTATCTGGAGATCGGCCCGGGCGGATGAGGAATTGGGCTGAACCCTGGTCACCCGCACGCCCTTCCGGTGCGGCAGTCCATAAATATATTGGGTCAGGGCGGTTATTCGCTTTACCCCCAGGCCCAAGTCATCGTATCTCAGCTCCTTGATTTCACCCAACTGGTAGGCGTATTCCACGGCCGGCTCGTCTTCCACCATCTTGGTTTCAATAATACACTCACTATGTTTGTCCGACGGCCTGATAACCTTCAATTTGATGGGACTGCCTATTTCACGGCAGACAATATTCCAATTGACATCATTGGCCTCGGCCGGCGTGCGGGCTGAAATCGCCTTGTCATCAATCTCAACGATAACATCGCCGGTCCGCAACCCGGCTCGGTAAATATATGAATCCTCTTCCACAAAACTGACCAGCAACCCTTTGGCTACACCCAATGCCTGGGCCAGGTTGTCATCCAGCTGATTGCTGAAAATGAACGGGATATCAGCCCGTTTGAATCTCCCGTATTTCAGGAAATGCTCTTTTAACACCTTGACCACATTAATCGGTATGGCAAAACCGATGCCCTCTTGGCCTCCGCCGTAGGTATTCATCCCGATGACATTGCCCTTTTCATTGAGCAGCGGCCCGCCGCTGTTGCCCGGATTTATCGGCGCATCGGTCTGGAATACCTTGGTAAATGTCACCAAATCAGTCCGTTCAATGTTGCTTAAAATACCGGCGGTCAGGGTGCGTTTCAGCCCGCCCGGCGAACCGTAGGCATAGACCCGCTGTCCGGCCTGGACCGAATCGGAATCGCCTAATTCTATCGGAACCAGCGGATTCTCCGGCTCAATCTTGACCAGCGCCACATCCGGGTCCAGGCAATGCCCGATTACCTTTCCCTTATAACTCTTCTCATCGGACAATACCACGCTGATAAGCTTGGCAATCTCCCTGGGGTCCTCGCTGTCCCGTTCCATGGTCGAAACCACATGCCCGTTGGTCAGGATATAACCGTCCGAACTGATGATATAACCGCTGCCCAAGCCCAGTTCGTGCTGAATCGTCACTACCGACGGGTCGATCTTCTTCAGGAGCGATGACCCGGCCTCGTCCAGTTCCCCGGGCTTGGCGTCGGTATCGCCCGGCTGGCCTTCCCGACTTCCTTGCTCGGCCGGCGCAGGTTCCTGCACACCCGAAGGCGCTGTCCCGCCCGCGGCGGGAGTCCCTTTGGGTTCGCTATCGCGGTCACTGCTGTGTTCGCTACTATCCTGGCTTAATGTAATAGAAGAATCTGCTGTTGCCAAAATCGCAACCAGAACCATCAGATATATTAAATACTTCACCCAGCCCCTCCTTTCATTCCGCCCATAAGTTATGCGCTTAATGTTTCTTTAAGTCGTGTTTTTAGTTTCTGTAAACTACTGCCGTATTGTTTTAGGTGTTTTTCCCGCTCATAGGCATCTGATTTTGAGATATATGTTTCATAATATATTAAACTAACTGGAAGATATTTACCGGTAGAATATGATTTACCTAAATTATGTTCTTCCAACCTCTTTTTTAGGTCTGAGGTACAACCGACATAAAACCAATTGCTTTTTTGGCTTTTTAGCAGATAAACATAATACATCTTAGGAGGGGCTGGGTTCATTTTTTGCCCTTCAGGTTAAGCGCCGTAAAGGAGGTGGAAATCCCGTTGGAGGTCTTCACCAGGACAATGGCCACCTTATCACGCCTGATGGCCTCCACGGCCTTGATAAAATCGTCTACGTTCTTAATCGGGGTTTTATTTAATTCTATGATAACGTCGTCCCGGTTAATCAGATAGCTGCGTCCCGATATCGTCCCGGCCGGACTGCCCGGCAGGATATTATCAACTATCACGCCTTCCCGGATAAAAAGCCCTCTTTCGTAATAATCCACATCCGTAATATCCTGAACCGCCACGCCGATATCATCAGCCCGGAACTCCTTGGATTCGGGCTTCTTGGCGAACTTCACCTTGACCGGAATCACATCAGCCCCTCTTAATACCTTCAGATTTGCCTCCTTGCCCACCTCAGGGTCAAGGTATTTGACGAACTGCGATTCCAGGGCCTTGGCGCCCACCTTGGTCAGCGGCTTGTTATCAACCTCGATAATCAAATCGCCCTCTTTTATCCCGGCCTGTTCCATCGGGCTGTTCTTGACCGTGTATTTAACGATAATTCCCTTTTTGGGCAGGCCAATCATCTCGGCGTAATCCTCGTTAATCGGCGCCCAGCCGAATCCCAGCCAGGGCTTGCCTTTATCTTTTTCCTCATTGCTACCCGGCCCGGTTGACGGCTGGGCCTTGGCCGTCAGCTTGTCAATGCCCTTTTGCACCTCATTACTGACCACCCAGTTCTGGGGCAGGGACCGGCTGTATTCGGATGTTCCGGCGCCCCGCAACTGGACCGCGATAACCCGGCCGTCCAGGGTCAGCATCACCGCGCCCTGGTTTGAGGTCAGGCCCGGGCACTGAATCTGGTCAAAATCGCCGTCGTCATTCCGGCCCCTGACAAATCCCACGTCCACCAGCACCTTGAAATCATTGGACTTGCCGCCGTTGACCGCGCCCAGCACAAACTGCCCGGTCTGGACCGCATCGGCATTGGCGAAATTAACCGGCGTCAGCGGCGCCTCAACCTGGATTTTCATAATACTCACCCGAAGCCGCTCGTCCGACTGGACCAACGATGCTTCATATCCGGTATCATTCAGCCAGACCTCAACCCGGTCATAGGAATCCTTTTTTAAATAGGCCGGCAGAAGAATCTCGCCGGATGATGAAATAACCAATCCGGTCATGCCGGACACATTGCGTCCGCTGCCGATTTCCGCGTAGGCCAAACTCGGCTCTACGGCCTTGACCGCCTGATTGATATCATCCTGCAAAGTGGTGAGTATCTTGGGCACATCCGGCTTCTGCTCTATGGGCTGGGCGGAACAACTCCAGACGAAAATAGCCGTCGTAACCATGGCTAAAACAAATATAAATCTTTTCATTCTTTAGGTTGGGGTGGCGGTTGATTCTCTGCCGGTTTAGAATTATCCTTGGCCAGTTTAAATATACCCTCTTTGCCTAAGAAAGTGAAACTACCATTAATTTTGTTTCCTTCATATAAAATACGTCCTTTTATTTCTTTTAACAGCGGATGGGCCAAGGCCAGCTCAATCCGTTTCTCTCCGTTTTCCTGGACAAATATGGCATTACCGGTCCCGCCGGACTGGGACACCACGGCTAACTTGCCCGGCCCATCCTCCTTGAAAATAAACTGGAGGTTAACAAAGTTTATCTTTTCCTCGCCCTTGAAAAATATATCCCAGCCCCAGAAAACCAGGCCCGGGTCGTTCACCTGTTCCCAAACCGGCTTTACCGATTCAGAGGCCTTTCCTTCCTTGCTTTCGCCAGATACCTTTACCGTCTTGGCCGGGGCCTGTCCGGTCGGAGAGACCATCCGCTCGATGATCGGCCTGCGAACCAACACCCTTATCTCCCTGGCAGTCCCGTCCCAGTTGGATTCGCCCTTCCACATCCCGGCCAGCGAGGCCGGACCGAATGGCGCATCCGGACCCGGGCCTTCCATGCCGGCTTCATCAATGGCCACGCACCCGGCTGAAAGAAGCAACAACCCGATTACCAAATAAAATATTATCTTAGGCATTCCAAATAATATTAACAACAGGATTGAACAACCCCCTTTAATTCCCCCTTTGTTAAGGGGGACTAAGGGGGTTGTTACTCCGTTTCCCTTTGCGACGCAATGGTCGGTCAGCATTTAGCCGGGGGCTAAAGCGCACCGGGTACATCCTGTTGTCTATAATTTAATACCCCGAATGGGATTTGAACCCATGCTGCAGGCTTGAAAAGCCTGTGTCCTAGACCAGGCTAGACGATCGGGGCGATTTCCCAATGTGGAATGACGAATGTGGAGTGCGGAATTTAATTATTCATTCCGCATTCATCACTCTGCATTCCGCATTTATTTTATGAGGGCGGGGCGACTCGAACGCCCGACCAACTGATTAAAAACCAGTTGCTCTACCGACTGAGCTACGCCCCCGTTAGAACCTGTTAGTCCACCGACGCAATGTCGGGGGCGTTACAGGTTCTTACGTCCCGCCGCTCTGGCGGGACACGCGTCGGAGCAAATATTTAATATACTCCCTATTCTTCTTGGTTTTTATTTCCGCTTCTCGTTTTATCGCTTCTTCTCGCGTCAAGAATTCCTCGGAATATGCGATTAC
Source organism: Planctomycetota bacterium (assembly GCA_016235865.1). Taxonomy (NCBI): domain Bacteria; kingdom Pseudomonadati; phylum Planctomycetota; species Planctomycetota bacterium. The sequence goes on from JACRIK010000019.1 coordinate 65,972, forward strand.
CCACGGCTTTTTACCGCGCGTAAATCTACTTCTACCGCTATTATGTCTTTGCAATCGCTCCTCTAAATCCTGCGCTTGCCCGACATAAAAACTACCGTCTTTTAAACTCCTTAATATATAAACGTAATAAACCATCTACCGACTCCCGACATAAAGCCGGGATAAGTGACTGTAACGCCCTGCGGGCTAACAGTCACTAATGATCTACGCCCCCGTTAGAGTCCGTTGAAGCGAAGCGACTTACGGACTCTTACGCTCCGACGCATGTCGGAGCAAATATTCTTATACTCCTTACTTCTGTACAAATGCGGCACACGGAATTCCATTATTCATTCCGCATTCCACACTCTACATTCCGCATTATATCAGATGCCCCATCTTCTCTTTCTTTGTCCTAAGATACCTTTTACTGTGTTTGGTGCAAGCAATTTCTATCGGCACCCGCTTGACGATTTCCAATCCGTAACCATCCAAGGCGCTGACCTTGCGCGGATTATTGGTCAGCAGTTTAATCTTTCTGATGCCTAAGTCAACTAAAATCTGCGCTCCGATTCCATAATCCCGCAAATCAGCCGGGAATCCCAGTTTGGTATTGGCCTCAACCGTATCCAATCCGCCATCCTGCAAAGCGTATGCCTTGAGCTTATTCTCCAGCCCAATGCCCCGGCCTTCCTGCCTCATATACAGCACCACGCCCTTGCCCTCCTTGGCTATCAGCTCCATAGCCCGATGCAATTGGTCTCCGCAATCGCAGCGCAAGGAGCCGAAGATATCCCCGGTCAGGCACTCCGAATGCACCCGGACCAGGACCGGCTCCTTATGCACCTTTCCGGTACCGATATCTCCCAGGCACAGGGCCATATGCAGGTATTCATCCACCTGGGACCGGTAGAGCCGCAACCTGAAATCGCCGTATCTGGTCGGCAGTTTTGCCGTGGTGATATTCTGAATCAGTTTCTCATTCATCCGGCGGTAATTGATAATCTCGGCGTTACTGGCCAGTTTCAGTTTATGCTCCTTGCAGAACTTGATTAACTCCGGCAGACGCGACATGGTGCCGTCTTCATTCATTATCTCGCAGATTACGCCGATGGGCTTGGCGCCGGCTAATTTAGCCAGGTCAACCGAGCCCTCGGTCTGCCCGGCCCGGACCAGCACTCCGCCGGCCTTGGCCCGCAATGGGAATATATGGCCCGGCCTGACAAAATCATCACCGGTAGCATTATCCTTGATAGCGTCCAGAATGGTCTTGGCCCGGTCATAAGCCGAGATACCGGTGGCAATACCCTTGCCGGCGTCAATGGAAACGGTAAATGCCGTTTCAAACTTTGAGGTATTATTGCGCACCATCAGGGGCAGGTTAAGCTTATCGGCTTTCTCATCGGTCAGGGTCAGGCAGATTAAACCCCGGCCGTATCTGGCCATGAAATTAATGGCATCCGGCGTGACCTTCTCGGCCAGCATCATCAAATCGCCCTCGTTCTCGCGGTCCTCGTCATCCACCAGGACAATCATCCGACCCCGGCGCAGGTCTTTGATAACCTCCGGAATCGTGGCAAAAATCTTGGTCATATAATACTCGCTCCTGTCTCAAAATAAGATTTTTGATAATACCATCTCCTTTTATCTGAGTCAAGAAAAAGATTAAAGACGGGAAGGAAATCAGAAGACCAGGAAAAGGAAATAGCACGCAGATAAACGCAGATTTTGTAGATTCCCCAGATAATCGGCGTAATCTGTGTAATCTGTGCAATCTGTGGCCTACATCACATAACCCAATATGTAAATCACTAACTCAGTGGAGTTGTTTCCTGACACATAGGCCTGCCACAGGAGCGTCCTATCGGCCGCCACCGGCATCAGGACTGAGCCGCCGTTAGATACCCCCGGAGCGTTAGCGGGCGGAGCCATGACTTGTAGGGCATATTCCGCGCCCAACTGACGAAAGATGTAGGCCATCATTCCGCCGTTGGCATAACTCTGGGTGATACAGGCGATGGAGACAATCACCCCTTTGGTGTTGAGCGGAATGATTGCCGATAAATCCACTGTCGCCGGTTGGGTTGTTGCGTTAATCCCGCCCAGGTCAAGGGCCAGCGCCGGTACCGGAAACATAGTCAGGACATCCCCGCCGCCTATGCCCGGGGCTAATTTTTCCGCTGTGACTGCCCCATTTGCTATCTTCTCGGTTATGACCTCGCCGTTAATAATCTTTTCGCGATTGATGCTGTTAGACGCGATTTGGGTATAGCCAATATCGTAGTCCTTGATTTTAGCACCGGTCACGGCCTGGTTGGCTATCTTTGCCGTGGTAACTGCGTTCGTAGCAAGTTTTGAAGCAGTCACTGCGCTATCCGCAATCTTTGGTCCGCTGACCGCGCTATCGGCAATCTCGGCGGTGGCAACCGGCGGGGTAATCGGCCGGGAAATAGCCGGCGGGGTAAATGCCAGTTTCTCCAACGTGATAGCCCGGTCGAGTATCTTGGCCGTGCTGACGGCGTTATTGGCAATCTTTGACCCGGTGACGCTGTTGTCCGCCAGTTTAGAGGAAGTCACCTGCTGTTCGCCGATTTTAGCGGCGTTGACTGCGCCGGCGGCGATTTTAGCCCCGGTGACACAACCGTCCCGCAGGTCGGGCGTGTTTACCTCCAGGTCCTTGATTTTCGCGGCGCTGACCGACGCATCGGCAATCTTTTCGGTAGTCACGGCGCCGTTTGCTAATTTACTGGTGACGATGGCCCCGTCCGCAACCTTGGGCGTGGTCACCGCGGCGTCCTTTAATTTGCCGGTGGTGACCTGCAATGCGCCGATTTTGAAGGTGGTCACTGCCCCACTCTTTATTTTCTCGGTTATTACACTGTCTACTGCCAACTGACTACTGCCTACTGCGCCGGCCGAAATCTTCGGCCCGGTCACGGCTCCGGGGGCGATAGTGATGGTGGTTACTTCATTGGGTAAGAGAGACATAAATCATCCTTCGGAGGAAAGAGAAAAGATGAGAGATTATAGATGAAAGTATTTCTCTCATCTCTTCTCTCTCATCTATCATCTTTTCCTGCGTTTACGGCGCGTATTTGGATTCGGCCCCGCTGAATGCGCCCTGTCCGGCCGCACCGATGCCGGCCACCCGGAACCAGTATTTAGTTCCGCTGGTCAGGCCCAGGATAGCGGCGTAGGATTCAGTGGCCTTGGCTTTATCCGCCCAGCTGTCCGGCACGTTCGGGTCAGTGGTCATCTGGATGACGTAACTTTTTGCGCCCCGGACCGGCTCCCAATTCAGGTCAATCTCGCCGTCATTATTACCGGCCATGGCGCTCAGGGCCGAAGACGGCAGCAGTTGCCCAACCGGCACGCCTGCATCCTTGACGGACATTCCGGCGGATTGGATTTTGGCATCATCGCCGCCGGCGGCGCTCTCGACATAGAGCGATAGTGAGGTCAAGGTCCGGTCAAAAACCTTTTCCTTATCGGCCATCAAATCAGTCGCGGCCTGGGCCTGCTGGCGCAGGGTCAGCGCATTATTATAAGCGGTCAGCAAGGCGGTCTTGGCGGCCATAGTATCGGCCAGGGACGGAATGGGCGTAACGAAATTCGGATTCCCGGTCATCGCATTAATAATCCGGATGGCCAGTTCGCCCTTAACCGTAATCGGCATCCGAAAAAGGCCTAATTTTACCTTTGCCATAGTCGTGTCTCACTTTCTCTAACCGTTAAAAGACTGTCACCCTGAACTTGGTTCAGGGTCTAATGGGATGCTGAAACGAGTTCAGCATGGCACTTTCTTATAACTCCATATATTATAGATGTTATATCACATTCAAGTGATTTTGACCCATGTCCACATGCCACAGTTGTATATCAACTTACCGCAGTTGTATATCAACTTACCGCAGGTGCATATCAACTTGCCGCAGTTGTATATCCACATACCGCAGTTGCATGTCCACATACCGCAGTTGCATGTCCACTTGCCGCAGTTGTATATCCACATACCGCAGTTGCATGTCCACTTGCCGCAGTTGCATGTCCACATACCGCAGTTGTATATCAACTTGCCGCAGTTGCATGTCCACATACCGCAGTTGTATATCAACTTGCCGCAGTTATTGATGACCTGCCTGGTTGTAATCACAACTGCTCAGGTCTTACATCACCTCCTTTTCTTAGTCGCTGTTAGCCCGAATGGGCGTTATCAGCCACTTATCCCGGCACCCGCCCTAACGACCGAATGCTTTCGAGGCGGTACATTCGGGTTCGCTGTCGCGGTTACTGCGTGGTCATCGGAGCCCTCTGGTATCACCAAACCAGAGTTACTTACGAGTTGTCACTGCCGGCATACGCGGATACCAATCCTGGGGAATAACAAATCGTTGCGACTCTATGTATTGAGGAACGATTTCTATAAGAATGGCGCCCGTGCGCGCCGCGGTGGTTTCCTGCGTCGCCAGCGGTGTATCATCCGGGAACTCGGACAACCGGTTCATTATCGTCCTCATAATCTGTCCGTATTCCGTTTCGGTTTGCTGTATCAACCGCGCTTTGCCCTGGACCAGAACCGTGGTCCAGTTGATATTGTTGCCGAACCACTCGGTGGTAAAATTTACATTCTGGTTATGATTTATATTGGCAATCTTCAAACTGTTCACGCCGCGAGTATGGATATATATCTTGCCGTTAAGATAAGTATGATTTACCACTACCGAATATGGTCCATCTTTACCCGATGTATTCAACCGCCCGGCCCAACAACGGTAAAGAACGGCTTCCGCGGCTTTTAGATTACCCGCAATCTGCAGCGCCGGATTCATGGTTATTGGCACAGCCATAAATTTATTAGCATACTCAGCTGTTTCTGATTCTACATCGTTAACATCACCGGCTAATAAGCCATCTTTATTAACAAACATCATCGGTATATGCCGCGCTTGTATCTCGGACATGCCGATGCGGCGCGAGGTAACCAGATCAGGCGTTAGCTCAAAATAATCGGCGGGTGAATCTTTAACCTGGTCGTTCCAGTGCCGGATGTTATATTTATCGGCGGTATTTCCGTCAATGGCCCGGGCATTACCAAAGATATGAACGGTGCTCCATGAAGTAGGTGTGGGGGCAACGGCATGCGCCCGGCTGCCCGGAATATCAATGTGCTTGTCCACCGTGAATATTACCCGGTCATCATTCTTTAGCGCCTGCTTTAGGTTCGGATTGTACGACTTCAGGTAAATCCGTCCGTTCTTATACATATAAGGGCAGAGCTGTGTCAACGGCGCCGCACCGTTATTGACCGTCAGGTAACCGGCGACGGTCGCGCCGATAAACTTTTTCACCTCGGCCTCTGCCACCCGGCCTTTAAACTCCACCTCTAATTCACTTACAGATTCGGCATTTCCCGGAACCGGAACAGCCAGAATTGGTTGAGCGTATTGTGCCGGCTGAGTAGCGGGTGACGCACAGCCGATTAGAAACCAGACCGCCAGAATGCTAATGTGCCGATAATGTCGTTTTGACATAGTATAATCCTTTCCTTATTTTATTTTTATAAAGTTATCTTGTTTTGACGCCGGGCATCTGGGGATACCATCTCCGGGGTATGATTTCCATCTGCCGGGCGGATATCTTTTCAGGCACGAATTCCAGCACGGCCATCCGCTGGGCCATCCGGTCAAGCATCTGGGGATTGCCCATACCCAGCGCCTTGGCCATCTCTTCCGGCTTCTCAAGGATATTTATATGCCCCTCTAAATTCAGTGCTATCCAATTAGAATTGTTCCAGAACCATTGGAAATCCAGGCTGACCCGGGGATTAGCCCGGAGTAAATCCATCTTCTGGCCCTTTTTATTGGAGTGCAGGATAACCCTGCCGTTGATGTAGGTCATCGTGCTCATCGGGATGGAGTAAGGATATTCGGCGTCAATGATATTCAACCTGCAGGCGCCCACGCCCTTGAGGATTGATTCAACCACCTTGGGGTCAACTCCGTCCAACGACACTTCCTTAGCCAATGTAGAGCCCGATACCTGAACCGGCAGGTCCCTTGATTCCGCGCCATCATCAGCCGGTCCGCGCGACGGGGTCATCCAGGGCAAGCGGGCGGCATAATTCGGGTTCGCCGGGTCGGTCATCTTCCGGCCCGTGATGGTTTCGGGCGTAATCTTGACAATGACTGTATTGGCTATATCTTTTTGGGCCGGATAATTAAAACCATCCTTACCCAGGGCTTTCTCGTATTCCTTAAGCCACTTGGCCACCTGAGCAGTGTCTTTGATTACTTCGGCTATGCCGAAGACATTAGCGCTCCACCAATACAACTGGGTATATTTGTCAATCGCAAAAAAGACCTTGGGATTGGCCTGGAGCGATTTGAAAATGACCGGTTGCGCTCCGGTAACCAGCGGGAAATAAAAACATTTGTCTCTATAGAGATAGTTGACCGGTGTTGAACGGGGATATTCGCTGCGCGCGACCCCTTCGGGTTCGCCTTCGCGGTCACTGCGGTGTTCGCTGGCGCGGTCTCTGCGGAGTTCGTCATTGACTATCAGGTATCCGGCCAGGACCGAACCCATGACCTCTTCCATCTCTGCCTGGGAGGTGGCGCCCCGGTCTATGAAGTCATAGTTTAGCGTCTCGGTTGGCTGGGTCGGTTCTGGTTGTTGTACGCTACTCCGGGTGGTTTGAGAACATCCGGCTGTAATTATCAGTAAAGTTGCCAAGATAGAACCGGTGAGCGCCATAAGGACGCTCCCCGCCGAAGCGGGGACAGGCATGGCGCGGAGTTTATCCCGCTTCGGCGGGGGCGCCATAATCTTTAGTGCCGTATTTATCACAACAATTTCCTTTCTATTCAATAAAACTATTTATTGTCTTCCACTATTCCTGATTTCTCTAAGGCGGCCTTGACGCAGGCAGGCCAGCTACACATTCGCCCGGCTCAGTGTAAACGAATCACCTCCTTTTCTTACCGGCCCATTGAGCCCCCGAAGTTACATCGGGGAATAAACTCCGAGAATTAGGGGCAGTTAGACCCCCGACTACCGAGTCGTGACCGGAGAGAAGTAAACAAAATCACCGATAAGCGGATTTTCGGAGAGTAGTTTCCTGAAATCAGATTCTTTTCCCCGGTTGTCATTAAGTGTATACGGCACCAGAGTTCTAAAAGGAACCGGAAATCTTTTGTATGAGCGCTCCGGCGTATTAAATTTATAAGCCGCATGTCCGGAACCCAAAATCACCATTACCTGGATATTTTTATCATTCTTTTCCTTAAGATAATTGGCGATGGTTTCGCCGAAGGTTTCATCCCAGACACACATACTTTTATACATCCGCTCCTCCATTGGACCCTGCATCATATTTTTCATCCCGGCCGAATTCTTATCATATAACGCCCGATGCGCCTGATTCGACATATCAATATCTTTGGCGACCAGTTTCTGCTCTTCAGGAGTAAGGCTGCCCCAACCGGACGTAACCATTTTCATCCTTATATCTCGTTCCACATTCATTCCCAGGATTTTAAGTTTATTGGCCCGGGCAAAGTGGATTATCGGACTGTACATCGGATACCATCCGGGACTGAATTTATCCGCCACCCCTTTATCAAAATCCGCATCGGATACTTTGCCGGCAGAATAGTCATCCAGAAATACTTGTTGCGAACGATAGAGGAATTCCATTGCCAGAGCGGTTTTGGGATTTCCGGCGCTGAGGCTTTTTAACACGTCTGCCTGGAGGCGGTGGTGCGCCATATTTGTGTGCTCTTCTGCCAGGTAAATCACCTGGATATCCTTCAAGCGCGACATCATTGCGTCGTAATCAATCACCTCAAGAGTCCTGGTATCCAGGTATTTGCCATACAAATCCGGCATCTTCATAGACGCCAAAGCCAAAGCGGTCTTGGTAATCATTTCGCTCCGGTCCAGTGGGTGCTCGCTATCGCGCCTGCCTGCCCCGCTGGGGCGGGACTCCGCTGTCGCTCCGCCGGCAGCGCCCAGAAATAATCGGGACTCCCCCAAAATAATCGGGACTTCGCTGCGGCTTCGCGCTTCGGCTACGCAGGAAGTCAAAACCCCATTTAGAAATACCAGGCCAATTAATAATATCAGTTTACCCATAAATAATCCTTTCTATTTTTATTCCGGGAACACCGCAGTGACCGCGCGCCCCTGCTGGGGCGTAGCGAACACCGTCCGCAGACGAGGTCTCGCCGAAAGCGGACAGTGACCGCGCAGTGAACACCTTATCAACTTATTTACTTATCTACTATTTTTTACTCAATTACCCCGGTAGTTGTTACAGAATAAGGATTTGTCCCGGCAGCCACTGTGCCCTGGTCAGTCAATGCGCCGGTCGTCTGGTTAATCGTATATCTCTGGACATTGTTGGAATCCCGATTTGCCACATAGCAGAACCGGCCGGACGAGTCAACGGTGACAGAGTAAGGACCTGTCCCGGCGGCCACTGGTGTGCCGGCGGTCAGGGCGCCATTGGTCTGATTTATGGTATAGACCGAGACATTGTTGGAACCCCAATTTGCCACATAGCAGAAACGGCCCAAGGGGTCAACGGTGACAGAGTAAGGATTTGTCCCGGCTCCCACGGCAGTGCCGGCCGTCAATGCCCCGGTGCTCCCGTTGATGGTATAGACCGAGACATTGTTGTTAATATAATTTGCCACATAGCAGAAACGGCCGGACGGGTCAACGGCTACAGAGATAGAACCTCCCGCGATGGACTCGTTTTCAACCCAAGTCAATGCGCCGGTGGTCTGGTTGATGGTACAGACCGAGACAAAGACGGAGGTAAAATTTGCCCCATAGAAGAAGCGGCCGGACGGGTCAACGGTGACAGAGTAAGGATCTGTCCCGACCGTCGCGGTCAGCGCTGTTGTGGTCAATGCCCCGGTGGTCCGGTCAATCTGATAGACCGAGACATTGTCGGAACCCCAATTTGCCACATAGCAGAACCTCCCCGAAGGGTCAACGGTGACAGAGTAAGGACCTGTCCCGGCGGCCACTGTGCCCTGAGAGGTCAATGCGCCGGTGGTCTGGTTAATGGTATAGACCGAGACATTGTCGGAGGCACTATTTGCCACATAGCAGAAACGGCCCAAGGGGTCAACGGTGACAGACCAAGGATTTGTCCCGGCTGTCGCAGTCAGCGCTGTTGTGGTCAATGCCCCGATGGTCCGGTCAATCTGATAGACCGAGACATTGTTGGAGTTGTAATTTGCCGCATAGGCAAAGCGCGGGACATAGGTGATGGGGTTGGATCCAGAGGCGATTGAGATAAAATAAACCCCATTCCGGACGCTGGTGGTCCATACGTTAGTCAATGCCCCGGTGGTCTGGTTAATGGTATAGACCGATATGGTGTTGGAGGTGTAATTTGTCACATAGCAGAAGCGGCCGGACGGGTCAACGGTTACAGAGATAGGACCTGTCCCAGCGGCCACGGTGCCCTGGGAGGTCAATGCGCCAGTGGTCTGATTTATAGTATAACGAGAGACATTGTTGGAACCGTAATTTGCCACATAGCAGAACCTCCCCGAAGGGTCAACGGTGACCTCTTGAGGACCTGTCCCAGCGGCCACGGCTGTGCCCGCAGTCAATGCACCATTCGTCTGGTTAATGGTATAGACAGAGACATTATTGGTGAGATAATTTGCCGCATAGCAAAACCTCCCCGAAGGGTCAACGGTTACAGTGAAAGGACCTGTCCCGGCGGCCACGGTGCCGGTGGCGCTCAATGCGCCAGTGGTCTGATTTATAGTATAACGAGAGACATTGTTGGAACCGTAATTTGCCACATAGCAGAAGCGGCCGGACGGATCAACGGTTACAAAGTTCGGCCCTGTCCCGGCAGTCACGGTCACGGGTGTGCCTGGGGTCAATGCGCCGGTGGTCTGGTTAATGGTATAGACCGAGACATTGTTGGAACTGTAATTTGCCACATAGCAGAAGCGACCGGACGGGTCAACGGTTACACCGCGAGAACCTGTCCCGGCAGTCACTGTCGGGGGTGTGCCGGCCGTCAGCACCCCGGTGGTCTGGTCAATCGTATAGACCGAGACATTGGCAGAACCGTTATTTGCCACATAGCAGAACCGGCCTGAGGGGTCAACGGTGACAGAGTAAGGATTTGTCCCGGCGGCGATATAGCCGTTATGACGGAGTTGGCCTGTGCCCGCATCTAAAGTGTACATAGAGACAGTATTATTAGTATAATTTGCCGTATAGGCAAAGCGCGTGGCATAGGTAGTGAAGGTCAGTGGATTGGTGTCTAATGTTGTGCCGGCGGTGTTGCTGGCCGCGACCCTGAAATTATAGACCGTATTGTTGCCGATTAGGCCAAAGACCGTGGCGCTGACTACGACATCAGCCGTGCCTGAGCCGATGGCCGTTGCCGTGGTAGAAATCGTATAGGTAGGCGAGATGCCATACTGGAACCAGGCCGTGGTGGCTATCCCATTGGGATTGACGATGGCGTTTAATATGGCTGAAGTGGCCGTAACCGTGGTTGCGGCCGTGGTGGTAACAACGGGCGGACCAGCGGCCGAGGCGATTCCGAATGTCCCTGAGGTGGCTGGGGTCAGTCCGTCAGAATCGGCTGTTAAGGTGTAGGTCGCGGCCACCTGGCCGGTTATTGTAACTGCGGTGAATGTAGCCAGCCCTGCTGAAGCGGCTACATTAGTGTAGGTCCCGCCTAACGCGGCACCGGCGCTGACCGTGAGCGATACCGGGTTGGATGCGGCGGTATTATTATTATAGGCATCCCTGATACGGACTGTAACGACCGGGTTAAATGCCGAGCCGTCCACGGTCGTGGTCGGCTGAGAGAAGAAGACGAGGTTATTGGCCGGGCCGTAGCCGGTAATAGCAAAGAGCGTAGAGCTTATAGGAGTAAGACCGGAGGCAGAGGCAACTAATTGATAATTATTGGCCGGGCCGCCCACGGTCAAATCAGAGAAGGTGGCGATGCCGCCGACCGCATTGCGCGGATTGGTGCCGCCAAAGGTTAATCCGGTGCCAGTGATGGTGATGCTGTTGGTGGCAGAGGTAACCGTGTTGCCGTAGGCGTCCTGGACTGTTACCTGAATGGAGGGCGTAAACCCGTTGCCGACCGTGGTGTTAGACGGCTGCACAGCAAACGTTAATTGAGCCGGTGGGCCCGGAGTAATATCAAATGGGTCAGAGTCGGTCTGGGAATAAGCGGAACCACAGATGAACACAGCTAAACACAGATAAATACAGATTAATCCAATGCCTAATGCCCAATGACTAAATTTCTTCATAATTTTCATCCTTATTTTTCACAGGGACTTATCCCGCGGCGATGGGCGGCAACCGTCATGGGCTCACCGCCCTCGCCCTTCCCTCACGGGATGCGCTGCGCTGTGATATACCGGACCCTGTCTTATTAAGGTACCACCGTGGCTCGTAATCTATAGTTTGTACCAACCAACCGTATAGATAAATCGGCAAAGATTGCTAGCCCATAAGTTGACCCGGGAGCAGCAATAGTAGTTTGCCGGACGGTTGTCGTATTTTGCTGGTTTGTCCCATAGAGAAGGGTACCAGCCGTCGGGGAAACAATCACATCAATCACGACATTCGGAACTAAGTTACTGTATACATCCAATGCTCTAACATAAACTGATGGTGCCATACTAACACCAGCGACTGTATTAGTCGGCTGATTGCCCGGGACAAATGCTATGGTGGACACTGCTGCCGAACTAATAGTAAAGACGTTTGAAGTTATGGTCGTGTACGCTACAGCTGACGCGCTTAAAGCACAGGCGGTCGTAGATGCTAAGGTCATACTTATTGATGTAAATGTGGCTATGCCATTAACATCACTGGTCCGGGTCAAGGTGCCATACATATACGTCCCAATAGTTGTGGTGATAGAAACATCCACACCCGGGACATCGTTATCAAACTGGTCTGCGACCCTGACAGTAACCGATGCCCAGGTATTACCGGCTGTTATGGTCTGCGGCTGGGCAACAAATGTTAAGTTACCCCCTGTTGCCGAACCGACCACGAGATTACCGGTGGTTGTAGTGTCAGCCAGACCAGCCGCAATTGCCCTGACAGTGATGGTCTCAGCCGTATTATACTTAAGGGCATTAAAGGTGGCTAACCCGGCCGTTACCGTTGCAGTATAACCAGAGGCAAACGAACCTGTACCGGCTACCCTGGTTACTGTTATGACAGTAGTGTTGTCAGTAATTCTGGTGTTACCATACTGGTCAGTAATCCTAACTGTCACGGTTGTCCAGTTGGTGCCGGCGGTTATGGGTTCGCTCGGCGCGGCTACCCAGGTTAATGAAACGGCGGTGCTTGGTGTAATATCAAATGGGTCAGAATCTGCTGTTTGAGCCGAGACGGTTGAAACCACAGACCCCATTAGCAATATTATCAAAAGGATACCAGGCACCATATGTACAATTTTATACATACTTGCTCCTTTTTAATTAATATGTAGCAGTGACACCACTGCATTGTTATGACACAGTATAAACAAAGAGGTGGAAACCAACCTCTTTTAATTCCCCTTTTAGGAAGGGGAAAAAACCCGCCTACGGCGCGGTTAAACTGGCTCGTAGGCGATAGCCAACACCTGCCGGTTGTATAGATAAATCCCCAAAAGTCGCCAGACCATTAGCATCAGTAGTCATTGGTGATGTTCCGTAGAGCGTTGGACTACCACCCACGACTATCATCCAAACAGAGACATTCGGCACCAGGTTATTGTATTGGTCACGGCATCTCACCGTAACTGCCGGAGTTATGGACGCACCGGCTGTGGTCGTAGTCGGTTGTTGGACAAACTCCAGGGTGTTTGCCACGGCCGGGGTAACATTAAACCCGGTTGATGTTGTAAATAAGGTATTATAGGTGGCACTCAGGGCATAGCCGGTGGCGGCTAAGGTCATACTTAACGGCCCGAATGTGGCGATGCCATTACTATCACTGTTCTGAGACAATGTCCCGTAGATAAACGCGCCGTTGGTCGTGGTGATAGCCACCGAGATACCTGATACCGGATTGGTGTAGGCGTCCCAGACCCGGACGGTCAGGGCGGCCCAGGTGTTGCCGGCCGTGATGGTCTGCGGTTGAGCAATAAATGTTAGGTTATTGGCCGCACCCGGACTAATCGCAAAGGCAGTGGATGTTGTGGATGTCAGGCCGGCTGAGGTGGCGGTTAAGGTGTAGCCGGTGGCCGAGATGCCGCCCACGGTCAGGCCGGTAAAGGCGGCGATTCCATTGACTGCGTTGGTCTGGGTAATCACGGCTAATGTGACTCCGGCATCAGATGTAATAGTAATCGTATTGGTCGCATTCGGAACGGTGTTACCGTAGTCGTCCTGAACCGCGACCTGAACTGTCGGTATAAATGGGCTGCCTGCCGCGGTGTTGGTTGGCTGGACTGTGAAGACCAACCTGGTGGCCGGGCCGGAAACAGGGATAGTGATTGTCCCGCTGGCGCCTGTCTTGCTATTGGCGTCTGTAGCGCGCAGGATAAATCCGTCAGGCGGGGTTCCGTCGTGGGTTGCTCTGTAATAAATTGTGGCTATGCCACTGGTCAGGGTGTAGGTAACTGTCTGGACTGTGTAACCGCTGTTTGTGTAGAATAGTACGGTTGGGGTCGCGGTTACCACGGTTGTGGTCATTGTGATAACTGTAGATGAGTCGGTCGTAACCGTGTTATTGTTGGCGTCACGGGCAGTAACCGTGGCGGTCTGGTTGGTACCGGTAACCGTGGAAAAAGAGGCCGGGATAACTGAATAATTGGCGATGGCGCCGGGAACTACGGTAACGGTCTTGCCGCCGGATTTGGCCGGTGCCGAGATTGAGGTGGCGGTTATCGTTACCGTGCCTGATAAGACGCCGGTGAGTTTATCAATATTGCGGGTGGCCGTGCCGGTGCCATTGAAATTAGACCAGTTAAAGGTGTCAGTCACGGTGTTACCGGCTACATCGCGTGATGTCGCAATGTATGATGCGGTCTCTACGGCTGAAGTAATGGGGTCAGAACCGGACACCGTAACTGTAACTATGGCACCCGGAATAACCGTAACCGTCTTGCCGCCTGCTTTGCTCGGAGCCGCCACAGAGGTGGCGGTGATTGTTACCGTGCCTGATAAGACGCCGGTGAGTTTGTCTATATTGCGGGTGGCAGTGCCGGTGCCGTTGGAATTAGACCAGTTAAAGGTATCAGTCACAAAGTTGCCTGCCGTATCGTATGATACGGCCGTATATGAAGACGATTCCACGGCTGAGGTAATCGGGTCTGGGCCGGAAACGATTACGGTGTTAACTGTGCCGGGGATGACCGTAACTGTTTTACCACCTGCTTTACTTGGAGCCGCCACCGAGGTGGCGGTAATCGTAACCGTACCTGATAAGACGCCGGTGAGTTTGTCTATATTGCGGGTGGCAGTGCCGGTGCCATTGTTATACGACCAGTTGTGGGCATCTGCACCAACCGTATTACCAGCCGCATCATAGGATACAGCGCTATATGAGGATGATTCCACACCCGAGGTAATCGGGTCAGGACCCGAGACGATGACGGTGTTAACCGCGCCCGGGATAACCGTAACCGTCTTGCCGCCGGATTTAGCCGGGGCAGAGACCGAGGTGGCGGTGATGGTGACTGTGCCGGCCAGGGCTCCGGTGAGTTGAGCGCCATTAATGGCGGCTGTGCCGGTGCCATTGGCTTTGGTCCAGTTATAGGTATCAGAGACAGTATTATTATTGATGTCCCTGGAAATCGCGGTGTATGAGGATGATTCCATACCCGAGGTAATCGGGTCAGGACCCGAGACGATGACGGTGTTAACCGCGCCCGGGATAACCGTAACCGTCTTGCCGCCGGATTTAGCCGGGGCAGAGACCGAGGTGGCGGTAATCGTAACCGTGCCGGATAAAACACCGGTGAGTTTGTCAACACTGCGGGTGGCTGTGCCGGTGTTGTTGGAATTAGACCAGTTGAATGTATCAGTTACCGTATTGTTATTTATATCCCTGGACACTGCGGTATATGAACTTGATTGTATGCCTGAAGTAATCGGGTCTGAACCGGACACCGTGACCGAGTTAACTGTGCCCGGCACGACCGTGACGGTCTGGCCGCCGGATTTAGTTGGAATAGCCACCGAAGTAGCGGTGATAGTTACCGTGCCGACCAAAACTCCGGTCAATTTATCCACACTACGGGTGGCAGTGCCAGTGCCGTTGGAATTAGACCAGGTATAGGTATCCGAGACAATATTATTATTAATGTCTCGGGAGACCGCAGTATATGAAGCGGATTCTATGCCCGAAGTAATTGGGGTTGAGCCGGACACCGTGACCGAGTTAACTGTGCCCGGCACGACTGTGACAATCTGGCCGCCGGATTTGGTCGGGGCAGAGGTAGATGTTGCAGTTATTATTACTGTTCCACTTATCACCCCTATCAACTTATCAACATTCAGATTTGCCGTGCCCGTGCCATTGGCCTTGCTCCATGTATAGGTATCCGGGACAATGTTATTATTAATATCTCTGGAGACCGCACTGTATGAAGTGGATTCTATCCCCGAGGTAATCGGGTTTGAGCCGGACACCGTGACGGTGTTAACCGCGCCTGGCACGACGGTGACGGTCTGGCCTCCTGTCTTGCTCGGAGCCGCCACCGAGGTAGCGGTGATGGTGACCGTACCGGATAAGACACCGGTGAGTTTGTCTATATTGCGGGTGGCTGTGCCGGTGTTGTTGGAATTAGACCAGTTAAAAGTATCGGTCACAAAGTTGCCTGCCGTATCGTATGATACGGCAGTGTATGATGATGACTCCACGCCTGAAGTAATCGGGTCTGGGCCGGAAACGGTGACCGTGTTAATAGCGCCGGGGATAACCGTAACTGTTTTACCACCAGATTTACTCGGAGCCGCCACCGAGGTGGCGGTGATGGTGACCGTACCGGATAGAACGCCGGTAAGTTTGTCAACACTGCGGGTGGCTGTGCCGGTACCATTGGAATTAGACCAGTTGAAGGTATCGGTTACCGTGTTGTTATTTATATCCCTGGACACTGCGGTATATGAACTTGATTGTATGCCGGAGGTAATCGGGTCTGAGCCGGCCACGGTCACGGTGTTAACCACGCCCGGAATAACCGTGACGGTCTGCCCGCCGGATTTGCTCGGAGCCGAAATCGAAGTGGCCGTGATGGTTACCGTGCCGACCAGAACTCCAGTCAATTTATCCACATTGCGTGTGGCAGTGCCCGTGCCGTTGGAATTAGACCAGGTGAAGGTATCTGAAACGGTATTATTGTTTATGTCTTTAGAAACCGCAGTGTATGATGATGACTCTATTCCTGATGTGATGCTGTTGGAGCCTGCCACGGTTACTATATTAACGGCGCCGGGGATGACTGTGACGGTCTTGCCGCCCGCTTTGGTCGGAGCCGAGACCGAGGTGGCCGTGATGGTTACCGCACCGGCCAGAACCCCGGTCAGTTTATCAACACTGCGGGTGGCTGTGCCGGTGTTGTTGGAATTAGACCAGTTGAATGTATCAGTTACCGTATTGTTATTTATATCCCTGGACACTGCGGTATATGAACTTGATTGTATGCCTGAAGTAATCGGGTCAGAGCCGGCTACCGTGACTGTAGCAATTGTACCGGGCAGAATCGTGACGGTCTGGCCTCCCGCCTTGGCGGGAGCGGTATTAGATGTGGCAGTAATGGTCACTGTGCCAGCCAGGATACCGGTAAGTTTATCCACACTGAGATTAGCCGAACCCGTGCCATTGGCCTTGGTACAGGTATAGGTATCAGCCACCGGGTTATTATAGGTATCATAAGAGGCCGCGGTATATGAGGACGATTCTACTCCCGATGTGATGGATGATGGGCCTGAGACGGTTACAGTGGCAATGGGTCCGGTATTGACCGTGAACGGAGCACAACTCTTGGTGCGTCCGGCCCGGTCTGTGGCGGTAATAGTCGTTGAGCCGGCTGAGGTTATCCTGACATATACAGTCGCAGTTCCGTTGGTCATTGTATAAGTGCCGGTGGGATTAACGACGGTTAAGGCGTTATTAGTATAGTAAGTAAGCCCGGCCCCTGAATTCATCGTCAACGTAAATGGAATATGAGAAGACACAATTGCATTGATGGAATTATAGGCCGTGATGGTCATCGTTATCCCATTACCAGCCGTGATAGTCGTGGCTGTGGGCGTGATGGTGTAAGAACTTATCGGGCCGGTTACGAATGAATAGATAGAAGACGAGCGCGTGCCGAAGGGATTATAGGCATCCACCTTCCAGTAATAGCGGGAGGTCTCGGTCAACCCGGCTGATGAGGGAATCTGGATGCCCAGTTCGCCGGGCCTGGTTGTATCCGTATAAATCGGCGAGGAGAAGTTGGAGTCGTTATCCAGATAGACGATGTATTTGCTTTCCTTGGGCGCATTGGTCCAATCTAATTCAGGAGTTAGGTCCAGGCCGGAATCATTATCACTCGGCGTGGCTAAATTAAATGCGCCGGGAATAATGCCGCCCACAGAGGTATAGAAACAAGACGGGGCATCTGATGAAACGGTGGTGCCAAAGGCATTGACGGCCGTGACCCGCCAGTAATACCAGACCCCGCCCCATAAGGTGCCGAAGGTTACGGAATGGCTGGTGGTGTTGGGTCCCAGGGTGGCAGAGTAAACCATATTAGCCGGTGTGAAATCGTCATCTTTGGCAACTTCCAGGATATAACTGTCGGTGTTACTTGATGCGGTCCAGGCTACCGGCACGGGCGCTGAAAAGACATCCACATTGATAACGCCGTCAACCGGTAAAATGGTCTGGAAAGCGCCGGGCTGTGCGCTACTGCCGGATTGTGGACTTGGCTTCTCACGCTTGAAACAGCCCTTAGTGGCTATGACCAACACAAGCACGACCAGAAAAACAAAAATAACAACCCGATATTTACTCATGACAGAACCTTCTCGTTTTAACACGAATCACACAAATACGACGAATCGCACGAATAATTCATGGGATTCGCCTTTATTCGCTGGACGCGGTCCCTTCGGGTTCGTCCTATTCGTGTTATCCTTACCCCCTTAGCCATCTCTAACGGGGTTCATATTCTTGTTTTCTCCCATTTCACCAAACGCCCGTTCCGGAAGAAATAATGCTCTCGGGTATAATCAGGCAATGAATAATAGACCCATTCGCTGTCGCGGTCACTGCGGTGTTCGCTGTCGCGGTCTCTGCGGAGTTCGTCATCTTTTAATTGTGTGGCTTTTACTGCCGGTTGTCCGCGGAGATTAAGGACATCCTTTTCACTCAGAGGCGGACAGGCGGTCACTATACCGGTATTATTTCTTATAGCAGTCGCTTTCATATAATACCACTCTCAAATTATTGTTTTGTTCACTGGGCGTCTTATTCTATATATGCAAATAGCGTGCCAGATTTATGGAAAAATGATTGGGATGGCTGTTTTATCCTAACTGATGATAAGTAAAAAGGTTAGATATGATAGAGAATGACAGGTAATGGTAGTTTCTGGGGCGTTTTGACCAAATGGTCAATAGCCGTTACTTTTAGGTAACAAATTCTTGCTCACCACAAAGGACACCCCGATGTTATATCGGGGTGGTCTTAGTGCTCTTTGTGGTTAAGGAAAATCCTATAAATCTGCGTCCTGTTGCTCTGGCGTTATCTTCAGGTGTTTCATCTTCCGGTAGAAAGGCGAGAGCGCATAACCCAGTTGTTTAGCCGCCTCTGTTACATTGCCATTGCATTTCTTTATGGTTTGGGTAATTATATCCTTCTCCCATTTCTTCCTTAATTGTATTAATGTCAACCCTTCAGACAATTCTCCTGTAGTTTGGCTGCATTCCCTGATAGATTCAGAAAGCATTGTTTCAGTAATCAGTTTGGCATCAGGATACAGGACAAGGATTCTCTGAATCTCGTTTTCCAGTTCGCGGATATTACCGGGCCAGGGGTAGGCGGTGAAAAGGCCGATTGCGGATTGCGAAATGCGAATTTCGGATTTAGAATATTTCCGGAGGAAGTGTTGAACGAGAAGCGGTATATCTTCTTTCCGCTCTCTCAAAGCCGGCAGGTTAAGCACAATTGTATTAATCCGGTAAAACAGGTCTTCCCGGAAGAGTTTTTTCTTAACCAACTGTTCTATATCCTGATTACCGGCAAAGATGAAACGGGTGTTGACTGCTACCTGTTTCTGCGCGCCAATCCGCCAGACCAGATTTTCCTCCAGCACCCTCAGAAGTTTCTGTTGCATCCCGATGGACATATTACCAATCTCGTCTATAAAAAGCGTTCCGTCAGAGGCAAGTTCAATATACCCCTTTCTGTCTTCAGTAGCGCCGGTAAAAGCGCCTCTGGTATGACCAAAGAGCGCGCTCTCCAGGAGCGATTCCGGTATCGCCCCGCAATTAAATGCCAGAAAGGTTTTGGCTGAACGCTGGCTATTGGCGTGAATCGCCTGGGCAATCAATTCCTTGCCTGTGCCGGTCTGGCCCTGGATTAGAATCGGCAAATCCGCTGGCGCTATCTTCTCTATCAATGCGAATACATCCTGCATTGATTCGGAACTACCAATAACCATCTCTTTATACGGCGAGGTTTCGTAGCGGTGATTCAATGCTTTAACCAAGACTGCAGGCAGGGATTTTGGAGATGACTGTAACCCCGATGAGTAATCGGGACAAGAACCAGTACGTCGCTTCGCTCCTACTGGCTCTAACTGGCGATAAAGTTTCTCAAACTCACGGGTCTTTTCATAGAGCCAGACCGTATCCAGTCTTGAGAGCGCCGGTTTAATCCGTTGTTCCATAGCAATCGCTTTATCAGACATATCCTTAAGAAAATAGCATTTGCTTAAAAGTAACCCGGATTCACAGATAAGGCCATTGAGTTTTAGACGTCTGGCATCTCTCAGGTTTCTCCGCAATGTCTTAATGGCATCATCTATCCTATTTTCCAGAAGGTCAAGAATAGCAAAATGGATTCTGGCTTCCAGTATTCCTATGGGGATATAGAGTTGTTCACTCAGTTTAATACATTCCTGAAATGACTCACGGGCTTGTTTGTATTCTTCTGATGCAATTAAATACTCACCCCTAAGATGCTTGTAATCTAAAAGAGTAAGTTTGTCGGAAATAATAAATTCATGAGAAAACAATCGATTTTCAATAACATCCCTCGCCTTCTCTAATTCGTTTTTATCGAGATAGCAATATCCCAACCCAAATAGAGTCGCCGTTTCTGTTCGACTATCCATCGGAAATATCTTATCGCCATAATTTTTATAGTATTGCTCCACCTTCTGGAACTGAGTCAGAGCGATGTCAATATTTTTCATCGCAAGAAGATTAAGTCCCATACCATATAAAGCATAAATAATCTGTGCTTCCGGAAGAGAATGTCTTGAGGATATCAGGTAAGCCCGGTAAAAAATATCCAGAGAACTGGAATATTCTTTCAGATTAAGATAAGCGACTCCCAATCTTGTTTCTAAAAGGTATTCATCATGAGGAGAATAAGAGAGGGAGTGGAGTTTTCTCAAGGCAATTTCGCCTATTCGTTTTGCCTTGTTATAATCCTGTTGTTTTAGGGCTGATTGGATGCGGTCAAGATAATCGGATAGATTCCCCCCGCTTTTAGCTGGGGTCACTACAGGTAATTTTTGGCGTTGCATTTGACTGTTGTATACACAAGAAATGACAGGTTGTCAAGACCCCACACCTACTTTGTAATCATATTTCTATTATTGTGAATAAGTTCTATAATACAAAGTAGGTGTGGGGTCAAGCCAAATTGATTTTTGAATTTCGGGGAACGCCGTCTTCAATTCCCTTTTATCCCGCACCCCGAATGCTTTCGGAGTGGGGATTTACAATCCGCTCAGGAAGAAATCGACCCGCTCTTCGTTCCGTATTTTCCACTGGACAATTGCTCACGCTCACGCTACGCTTAGTTCAAACTTGGCCCGCTGGAATTCCGGAAACCCGCCATGTAGCGGTCCCGGGATACTTTTTGCAGGGTTACTTATTAAAATACCTTACTGGTTTTTCCTCACATTTGATTAAGGATTCCTCACCAAAGGAATAGCACAGCAAGGTACGGGTGGCCGGATTAAGATAGACCCACTCTTCAATCATTTTCTCATCTATCTTTTTTACATTTTTCAGATCCGGTTCACCATGGAGAAGAATCACCTGAGACCTATCTAACGAAGCCACTGAATTTGTCATAAGAACTCTTCTTTCTAAATAGACAGTTATTGCCTGCCAACTACTTCTACAATTGGCGTTTACCAAACCGGTATGCCACCGATATGGTCCCGAATCTGCGATGAGACATCAATTAGGTTGCCGGTTATTTTGTTAAGTGGATTTAACCGGTTTTTATCCATCAGAAACCCGATGGCGCTCATAGTGGTATACATAATAAAGGTATTGTCCTTGTCTGCGGCTGATGAGACCAATAGCCCGGCTGATTCCCGGTCGCCAATCAGGCCCAATGAATGGATGGCATGGGAGCGCAGGAGCTGGTTCTGGGTCTGACCGGCCTGTTTTACCAGGGCCGGCATGACAATGTCTTTTTTCCGGCCGAGCATGGTCAGGGCAATGGCCAGATTTGAATGATACGGGTAGGTGTATGATTTTTCCGGCAGTTTGTCCCATAACTTCTGCAGGGGCTCGACGCCTCTGGGGTCTTTAATCATGCCCAGCGCCAGGATAAGATACGGGGTCAGGAGCGTATCGCTTTGTTGTTTCTCATTACTAAGCATATTAACGATAAGGGGGACCGCTTCGGTGTCTTTCAACAGTCCCAAGCCAATGGCCGCCGATGCCTTGAACAGAGGCGAGCGTGCCTTTTTGTTCTCGAGTATCTTTCTCAGATCCGCCTTGGCTTTTTCGTTGCCGGTCAGTCCTAAAGCCAGGGCCATCAGGCCGTCAGCCTCGACAAATTTCTCTTTATGGAATAACTCTGATATGATTTCATAGGATTTAGGATTCTTTGTCTGGGACAGTGCCAGGGCGGCATATCCGCGGACCGGCGAATACCTGTCACGCAGGAACGGCGCAATAGAATCTCCGGCTTCGGGCAACCCGGTCATTCCCAGTGCCATCACCACAGCCGTACGAACATCCGCTTCTTTTTCGCTGGCGGGTGTGGATTTTCTGAGTTCATCCAGCGCTTCTTTGGTGGCGATTCGCCCCAAACCCAAGGCGGCATATGACCGAACCGCCGGGGGTTCCTTTTTCCCGCCTTCTGATTGGTTGAGCATCTTTCCCAAAAGCGGAACGGCCGAGACGTCCTTAAGATTGCCCAGAGAAAGCGCGGCGCAACACCTGACCTCGTGGTTATCACTCCGGTCTGAGAGCACATCCATAAGTGTTTTAGTTAATTCGGAGTTGTTTCCGGGCAGATAACCGAGGGCCAGAGCCGCATAAGAACGCCTTAAAGGTCCTTCCTTTTTATTATCCATCAGGACCCGCCGGGCGGTTTCACCGGCCGAGTCATCTCCGATAAAGCCCAGGGCCAGTAATACGTTATTACGGACAAAAAAGCGGTTTTCCGATTCCTCTGATTTCTTGAGTTGCTCGGCCGCCTTTTGGCTGGAGACGGCCGGGGTCAGGGCATCCGGAACTTTACTGAGCGAGATGGCGGCCCGGAAGGCGACAAAGGAATTCTTGTTGGAAAGGCCATCTACCAGGACATTGATGAGTTCATCATAAACGGGATATACCGTGACTGATTTTGAACCCTTGCCGTCATCCATGACGCTGGACCATTCAACCGGTTCCCTGAAAGAAAGATATCTGTCGCGGTTATTGCTCCACCATACTTCCCATGGTTCTACCACGCCGGATAATGACAGTGTTCCCTGGTGCATACTCTGTAAAAGCGGCTGAAGACCCAGACCTGGAGCCGGCCGAGTGGCACCGGGTGCGGTTGCGCCGGCTTTGGGGCCGTTGGCGCCGGAACCTGATGGCGGTTGCGGGTCGGGATTTGAAGGAGCCGCAGGTGGTGCGGGCTGACCGGGCGGCGGTCCCCCTTGAGACGGAAGCCCTGGTAATTGCGGCGGTGTGGGCGGAGGCGTTGACGGAGTTGAAGGCCTGCTCGGCTCATTCGGAGTAGAAGGCGCAGGCGGTGCCGGAGGGGGTGGCGGAGGCGAAGGCGTTGAACTCGCACCACCACCACCGCTTGGGCACGCCGCTTTAATATAATTACCCCGGGTTATCAGTATAGAACTTATTAGGACCAGTCCCAATATAAAACAGGGCTTACTCATGGTTAGTTATTCTTTTTATTTATAACGGCGCCAAAATGGCCTTGACGGCATTATTGACGTTGTCTACTATGTCTATGCAATTAACCAGCCCGAACAGTCGGAGCATTTCCTGGACCGCCGGTTCCCGGGGCTGGACGATAACCACATTGCCGCCCTTCTCCCGGCAGGAGCCGACTATTTTTATGAAGGTACCGATACCTGATGAGGTAAGGGCGCTCAGCCGGGACAGGTTAAACACAAGATGGTGTGTTCCGCCGACCTGTATTTCTGTTATGGCTCGCATCAATTCGTTTTCCGTATCATGGTCAAATGGACCCTCCAGTCCAATAACCACAACATTGTCCGGCAGTTTCATTGTCTGGAATACCAGTTCGCCCACACCGTCACTTTCCCTGATTCCTATCACGGATTGACCCATTTTATTCTCTCCAATCCATATTATATTTTAGGGTTTAAATAAAAACCGCGTCTCAATTATCCAGGGCTTTGACGGCATTATTGACGTTATCTGCCGTCCGGATAAAGTTGAACAACCCGAATACCTGTAATGCCTCCTGGACGGCCGGCTGGGGCTGGACGATAATAAGATCACCATAGTTTTCCCGGCAGGAATTCCCTATCTTTATAAAAGACCCGATGCCCGAAGAGGTGATGATATTCAACTTTGATAAGTCAAAGACAAAGCGATGGATGCCTTCGTACTGCATTTTAGTTATTGCCTCATTGAATTGGTTTTCGGTATTACTATCCAAAATTCCTTCCAGGCCGACAACAGCATTATCATCCTGCATCTTCATTATCCTTAATACCAACTCGCCCGCACAGTATCTTTCCCTGATTCCTATGACAGAATGACCCATTTTATCTTCTCCTATCCATCTTATGTTTATGGCCTAAATAAAAGCAACGTCATATTGTCTTTAATATTCATCTCGCTTCGTTCAGTTCATCACGGTGATTGGGAATTCTGTAGCCGCTTCTCCGTAACCCGGTTCACGATATATGAAGCCCCTTGCGGCGTTGACTGGCCCAACCAAAGATTGACAATCAGCCGGTTGCCGGCAAGGATATCTTCCATCCCGGAACTGTTAACCATCAGGAATAACGGGTCAGGCATACCGTCACCATTCACATCGCCTTCCAGTGGAGATTCCCGCAGGAAGATATTGCTGCCCATTAAACTACTCACTACCATATTATCCGAATTATCTTTTAGTAGGCATTGCATATTACCATGGACAAATCTATCCCGGAGCTGGCCATCCCGATTGTAATCAATCCGACTGGTTGTTTCATCCAGGACGACGCCGTTCGGATTAAAGCGAAAAACGAATTTCCAGTCGGGTGTGTCTCCGGCGCCCCAGTAGATATTGCCGCTGGCATCGCAATAAGAACCGCTGACGGCTACCGGTACCTGGAAGGTAATTTCGGTATGCCCGGTCGCGGTGACCGGAGGAGAAATAACCTTGCACTCCCCCATATATTCCGTGATAAAATCGCCCACCCGGTTAATCTCGGTTTCCAGGTTAACTATCCGAACCTGTTCCCCATAATTGGCCTGGATGCTCATCAGGCTGCCCAAAGCAAAAACCATAATGATGGCTATTATGGAGGCGGCAATCAGCACTTCAAGTATGGTGAATCCGGCTGGTTTATTAATTTTAATCATTTGCCCTCATCGTTTTCATGGAAAAATTCAGGGTCGCATTGGGGTCAAGCGCACCCTGCCAGGTGATAATGACGGTAATATCCAGCAGATTAGGATTAGTGTTATTGACCGAAATATAACCCGGGTTAGGCTGAGCAACCGGTGCGTTTAGTCCCGCCACGGTAAAATAGGTATTATGATAACGAGTTACCACCTGATTGAAGTCACAGGCCCCGATATCTTCCATCTTGTTGGCGGCGGCTGACTTGGCTGTGTCATATTCCTGGGTAACCTGGGTGAGGTATAAAGCTGAAGGGATAAGGGCGGTGGTGCCTAAAATCCCAATGGACAGGATGGTCATGGCGCTGATAACCTCTATCAGGGTAAATCCTTTTTCGGCGCTTTCCGGTAATTTCATAGATTTAGGCCTTTAGTTTATAAACCAGTTTATTGCAGTTTCTTAACCACCCGCGTCTGGAGGCCCCCCGGTCCCGGCGCCAGTAAAAAAGTAGTAGGCAAGGGGGTAGAATTATTAATATTACCTGCCTGAAGCAAACTAAGCGGCGACGCGTTCTTTCCCATTATCATTGAGCCGGCGGTAATCGTGCCGCCGCCTAATCGAATTATTCCTCCATTTGAATCTGCCGCAACAACACCGTTGCTCAATTTAAAATTAGACATAACGGCTTGTAAATCGTAATTGGTGTGCGCTAACACTTTGGTGGGGTTAGATGGACCCTGCAACAGGGCAAAGACGCCGCCTTTATGGGGGGTTACTATCCCCAAGCTAAAATCAGCGGTAGAAACATTCTCCGCAAGGATGGTCGCTTGCCAGGGGGGCGATGCCGGGTTCAGCATATGGTTGATTATAAATACTTGTATCCGATTAGTGTCTCTACCATAAGGGTAAGTTTCACTTACCGGACTCTCCCCGCCCGGGATATAAAATGTGCCGTTCTGGGTTCCGTCACCGTTATAACTCCAGCTTAATTCTCCCGGATAGTATGACAAAGGGACCCGGCCAATTATCTGCTGAGGCGCTTGTGTCTCTGAGCAACGCCAACCCATTACAGTACTTGTCTTTGCGTTGCCATATATAATGGTGCCGGTCTTATCGGTGACATCGCCATTATCGTGGAAGACGTAATCCGCCTGGTCCTTATAAGTAACGGGTTCTAAATTGGGAAAATTAGCATCTGGAAGTGGCGGTTGATTTTGGGAAACGGTCCCGCCGACGGTTGTCCCGCCAGTGTTGTTAAAGACCCCGGCGGTATAAATGTCGCCGTCCACACGTCCACCCTGCCCCCAAACATCTCCATTAGCCTTGATATGCCCTTTGGGCCCTAAAATTTGACTAGCTGTGCTTACCGTGCCGCTCCCGCTCAGAATGGCATAGTCCGGAGGAATGGGTGGTGTGGCGCCGCAATAATAGACGGACTCGTATCGCGACTTGGAACCATCCGGTAACATACCTATCACGCTAACATTTACAATATTGTCACTATCATGCAGGAGGTCGGAATCGCCGTCATCATTATCCGTCACCGTGGCCATAAACAAACCGCCGTTATAATCAATGTTCCGCCCAAATTGAAACCCGGCGGTTGTGGTGTCCACCGCTAGCGGTGTCGGACTCCAAGGGTCTGAAGGATAACTGGCATAATTACTTTGGCTCTGAACCAGTTCGTCATCCCATGAATTAGCTTTGCCGGTTACTAACACCGCATTAGACATATTAAGCCCAGCCAGAGCTATCTGCGAAGCGGTATGGTAATTAACCGAGGAGACGACCTCGTTATTGTTATCCAAAGCCAATGTCGTAAAAGCCATACCCAACGCCATGACCATAAATAACATCAGCATCGCGGCGACTAATGCAGTGCCTTTTTTTATTTTCTGGCATCGCTCCTTATTCTTCTTAACCATATTTCTTATTCTCTTTACCTTTTCTCCACAAGAATGACATTAAAGGGTCTTAGTTTCGCCTCGCGAACCTGGGAAACTGACGTCGCCTGGTTAATGGACATCGGAGCAAAACTGGATTCGCG
Organism: Planctomycetota bacterium; assembly: GCA_016235865.1. Lineage (NCBI taxonomy): Bacteria > Pseudomonadati > Planctomycetota > Planctomycetota bacterium. The sequence goes on from JACRIK010000019.1 coordinate 93,006, forward strand.
AACAAAATAAACGGTGGCCGTTACGAAGGACAAGACTAATGCTAAAACGGCTATCGGCAAACCCCAGGCCTTTTTGGCGGCTGGGGCTATAGCACTCATGAAATTATAATAATCTACGGGTTGGGTTGCCCCCCAGCAGTAGTGACAAGTAAAACCACAGGATTCGCACTGGATAACTCCGCACCGTTCGCATTTCCTTAGTCCGAGTGCAATAACCTGCTTATGACAACGATAACAACTAATATTATTCACCATATATCCTTACCATATATAAGAGCAATTATTGTGCCAGTTTTCTCAGAAAGGAGTGAATTAAAATAATTGTTCCAACTTAATATAAATCAATATGTTATTGACAACTGACGCGTAAGATAAAAATGCAGATTCTAATAAAGTGTACACGAAAGTGGACGGGTGGTTACTTTTGGGTAATAAACTTATGGTCTATCTTTAGTTCTTTGAGTTTCTTATATAAACCGGAGCGGGCGTATCCGAGATGCCCACAGATTAGTTTTATATCACCGTTATATTTCTTTAATGTTTCTACAATGATATTTCGCTGGAATGAGGCAGTTAGGTTTTTAATGGTCGTTTTACCCTGAAGGGATGAGGACATCAGAGGATAATCACGCATAGGAGTAGAGAGCATTGATTCTGTAATCAGCTTGGCATCAGGATACAGAACGCAAATTCTCTGAATCTCGTTTTCCAGTTCCCGGATATTACCGGACCAGGGGTAGGCGGTGAGCAAGTCGATTGCGGATTGCGAAATGCGAATTTCGGATGGACTTCCCATCTCAGCTTTCATCTTTCCCTGCCCGTATTTCTTGAAGAAGTGCTGGACTAATAACGGAATATCCTCTTTCCTGTCTCTTAAAGGAGGCAAGTCAACGATAATAGTATTGATACGATAGAATAGGTCTTCACGGAACAGTTTTCGCTTAACCATTTGTTCTATATCCTGATTACAGGCAAAAAGGAAACGGGTGTTAACTGCTACCTGTTTCTGTGCGCCAATCCGCCAGACCAGATTCTCTTCCAGGACGCGCAGGAGTTTCTGCTGCATCCCGGCTGACATACTGGCAATCTCGTCTATAAAAAGCGTGCCGCCGGAGGCCAGTTCAATATAGCCCTTTTTATCTGCTTCTGCGCCGGTAAAGGCGCCTCTGTTATGGCCGAACAATTCGCTTTCCATGAGCGACTCTGGAATCGCCCCGCAGTTAATGGCTAAATATGGCTTATTGCCCCGGTGACTCATCCGGTGAATAGCCCGGGCAATTAGTTCCTTGCCTGTGCCTGTTTCCCCCTGGATTAGAATCGGCAAATCCGTCGGCGCTATTTTCTCTATCAGTTGATAGACCTCATTCATTATAATGGAACTACCGATGATGATATCTTTATACGGCGAGGTCTCATGACGATGGTTAAAGGTATGCGTTAGAATCTCCGGGATATATTCACCCTGCAGGCGAGGCAACAGGACCGTGTCCTGTAATTGGCGGAAGAATTTCTCAAACTCACGGGTTTTTTCATACAGCCAGACCGTATCCAAGGTGGAAAGAATTGGTTTTATCCGTCTTTCTATTGTGGCGGCCTTGTCAGGAAGGCCTTTAAGCAGGTAGCATCTGCTTAAAAGAAGCGCTGACTCGCAGGTATGGTCGTAAAATCTTAAGCGGCGGCTGTCTTTCAGGATGGCCTGCAAAATCCTGATAGTGCTGTCCACCTTATTTTGCAGAAGTTCAATCTGGGCCAGGTGGATTCTAGTTTCTAGTTCCCCTTTGGGTGATATAAGTTCTCTATTTACCCTTAGGTATTCTTCAAAGGACTGCCTGGCTTCGGCATAGCGCCGTATCGTAATCAGATATTCGCCTTTAAGATGATGATACCCCAACAGTAAATATTCATTGGATATCTCTTCCAGATGTGAGGGAATTTTTTCTTCAATAACTTCCCGGGCCTTTACCAAATCATCCTGATAAAGATAACAGTATGCCAGTCCTACCAGATAGTAAATACGATTTGCTTTGTCCATCGGCGCGATAGAATCCCCGTATTTTTGGTAATATTGATCTACTTTATGCAATTGGGTCAATGCCTGCTTGATATTTATGATACGCAGTAAACTGTATCCAAGAAGCAGGGAAACCTGGGCCAGTAGCGCTGGTTTGAAATGGTGTTTTGATGCTATGTAATGGGCCTTATAATACGCCTCCAGGGAACTGGAATATTCCGCCAGGTAGGAACAAGCATCTCCCAGGTAACAATATAGCGTGTATTCCTCAAGAAATGAGTAAGAAAAAACCGGCAATTTCTTTAATGCTACTTCGCACAGTCGTTTTGTTTTAAGCCAATTTTGTTTCCCTTTGAATGATTTTATCGATTCAAGATAATCGGATAATTTCTGCCGTTTCATTTGACTATTAGTATATACAAGAAATTGCGGACTGTCAAGCCAAATTCATTTCTGAATTCTGGGGACGTTTATTTAATTCATTCCGTTCCGATAGGATTCGCTAACGCGGTCTCTGAGGTGTTTCCCGTGCGCTCCCCGAAAACGTTCGGGGTACTCCGTTTCACTGCGGTGTTCGTTGCCCCAGCCTGCCGGTAGGCAGTATCTGCAAGGCATTTATCTTCCGGATTCAATTCCGAACGGCTCTAATCGTTTGTGGCTCTCAACCAGCCGGGTGTAGCCTTCTACCTTTCTAAATGCTTTCTCTGCACATTTTTTACATATGCCATGCGTGATGTTTTTGTTCTCTCTGGGCTTTTTTGTTCCCAAACCCTTACCGCACCAGGCGCATATTATTCGCATAATATCTGATATCTAAAAATCAGTAGCTTATAATAATCAAACCATTACCGGTCTGATAACCGGTGGTATAGATCGAACCCGTTCCCGATGTCCAGGATGAACCGCCGCCGGCCCCGCCGCCGCCGGTACCGCCAGCTTGGCCGCCGCCGCCACCGCCGCCGTAGTAGCCGCCGCCACCACCACCAGCGCCGGGGTTGGCCCCGCCGTTGGCGTAGCCGCCGTAGCCGCCGGTGCCGAGTGCGCCGGCGCCGCCGATTTGGCCGTTGCCACCCGCGCCGCCGCCGGCGCCGCCGCCGCTCTGAGTGCCGCCGCCACCACCAGCGCCGTTAGCGTTGGTGCCGCCCCAGGTGCCAGCGCCGCCGTTTTGACCGCCGGCGCCAGCGCTACCAGTATAACCGAGACTGCCATAATCGTATCCGCCACCGCCACCACCGCCGGCCACAATAATACGGTTAGCCAGAGCCGTGCCTGACTGACGGATGTCTGAACCTCCTCCTCCGCCGCCGGTACTGGCACCGGCGCCGTTGCTGTTGCCACCTCCGTTGAAGCCGCCGGTGGCGCCGCTACCCTGACCACCGGCATAGATATAGAGTGTCTGGCCAGGCGTGACAAAAAGCGTGGTCTGGACCCGTGCCCCGTTGCCAGCGGTGGCGCCGGAGTTAATGCCGTTGGCGCCGCGGGCGCCTTGGACATCCACTTGGATTAAGGTGACGCCAGTTGGCACCACCCATTGCTGCTCTGCGCCGGTATAGGTAAAGGTGATGGACCCCGATACGGGTGTTGTTGTAATGGTTCCGTTGATATCTATATAGGTTCTGCCTTGACCGCCGGCACCACCTTGATAACCACCAGCACTACTACCGCTACCGCCATCGGCAGCAATAGAACCTGAATTAATAAGGGTGTTAGCTATGATAATAATAGACCCGCCCGCGCCACCACCATTACCACCAGGAACACGGTACGAGTTACCGCCTGTCGCCGCATTAGACGTCTGGCCGGTAGCAGTTATTGATGCAGATGCGGCTACAGTAATAGCATTAGCGCCGATAAAGATAATACCGCCGCCCCTACCGCCAGAGGTATTATTAGCAGTTTGAGAACCATTTAGTGTGCCGCCGCCGGCGCCGCCGCCGCCGCCCAGATATGCCCGTTGATTAAGCGTAGATGAATTACCAACTATTCCACCACCACCACCGCCACCACCGGCGCCCTGCTCAGTAAAACCGCCGGTTCCCCAACCTTGTCCACCTGCGCCACCATTAGCATCAGAGCCATTATAACCGCCATAATAGGCAGAAACACCTGTAGTGCCGGTACCAATAGTGCCGTGCCCGCCACCACCGCCGGCGCCACCGAACATAGTACCTGTACTAAAACCCTGAATACCGCCGCCGCCGCCGCCGCCAGTGCCTGTTCCGCCGGCGCCACCGGTCCTGGCAACAGCAAAATCCTGACCGGCGCCGCCACCACCGCCCTGACCTGTATTACCGTCTGTGGTATTGGTTCCACCTGTGCCGGCCGTGCCATTATATGATTCACCAGCGCCGGCATTGGCATTATAAGCGGTTCCAGCGCCGCCGGCAAAACCCACAGCACTGGCATTAATTCCGTTAGCCACATTGACCGTTAATGTGCCAGAAACCCTGAAGGCAATAACGCCGCCGGTGTCGCTTATAGTAAAATTCCAGACATTACAGGTAAGCGAGCCGCCAGTATTAATAGTGACATCAGTATAATTCGGCACCCGTTGAACCATTATCCTTTGGGTGGAGCCGTCATAGGCATTGGTTAGGTTAGAATCCACAGTAATTGAACTGCCCGTGGGCAGTCCGGTTATCCTCCTGAATTCATATAACCCGACATCGGTATAAGTTGTTGAGATGCCTTTGAGATTAATGATAATGATTTCATCACCGATGGCAAAGCCGGTTGGCCGGGCAATGCCTGATGAAATGGTGGTCTGGCCTGAAGCGACATTATTAGTAATTGACCAGTTGACGCCGTCCGGCGCAGTTCTACCGCCGTAGCCATTGGTATCCACATTAATATTCACGGCAGTTGATATGGTCCAGGCGTTGTCAGCGCCGGTACCGGTGTTACTGGATGTAATATTAAATGAATTGGAGACGGCAGAGGCCAGGCCGGCCGAGGTGGCGGTTAAGGTATATGGATTAGCCGTGCCACTGATTGTTACACCGGTGAATGTCGCAATGCCGGCCACGGCAGACACACCAGTATACGCGCCGCCCAGTGTCGCCCCGCTACTTGCCGTAATACTCACCGGATTGGTGGCATTGGATACGAAATTATTATAAGCATCAAGTATTCTGACTGTAACAACCGGGCTGAATGGATTGCCTGACCGCGTATCGGTCGGTTGCTGGACAAAAGCCAAGGCGCCGGCCGAGCCATATCCGCTTAGGTTAAAGGTTGTAGAGGTGGCGAAGACCAGGCCGGCTGCGCTGGCGGTTAGGGTGTACCCGGTGGCCGAGATGCCGCCCACGGTCAGGTCAGAGAATGTGGCGATGCCGCCAGCCGCCGGGCGCGGATTAGTGCCGCCAAAGGTCAGGCCGCCGGTGCCGGTGATGGTGATAGCATTGACGGCGTCTGCGCGCGTATTGCCGTAGGCGTCCTGCACGGTGACAGAGACGGACGGGGTAAATCCGTTGCCAACCGTAGTATTAGTCGGCTGGACTATAAATGCTAATCTGTTGGCTGATGCCGGTATGATATCGAAATCCGTGGAGCGGATAGCGTTGAGCGTAGGAACTGAAGCGCTTAGAGCATAGCCCGTGGCGGCTAAGGTTATACTTATCGGCGAGAAGGTGGCGATGCCGCTGAGGTCGCTGGCCACAGTTAATGCGCCATTAATCAATGTCCCATTAGTCGCGGTTATTGATACATCCACTGAAGGCACCAGGTTGTTATACTGGTCCCTAACCTCAACCGCAACTGACGGCGTAATGCTTGCTCCGGCTGTGGTCGTGCCCGGCTGCTGGATAAATGCCAGTGTGTTCGGGGCGGCCGGTGTAATATTAAATGCAGAAGAAGTAGTTGATAGCGCGCCGGCGGTGGCGCTTAAAACATAGTTATTAGCAGCCAGGGTCATGCTTAATCCAGAGAAAGTGGCTAGACCGTCAGCAGCACTAACCTGAATCAACGTTCCATTAATAAGCGTACCGTTGGTGCTGGTGATGGAAACCGAAGTGCCAGATACAGGATTGGTGTAAACATCCCTGACCCGGACGGTAAGAGAAGCCCAGGTGTTGCCGGCTGTAATGATCTGCGGAGGAGCGATAAAAGCCAGATTATTAGCCACACCCGGGGTGATAGCAAATACCGTAGAGGTGGTGGATGTCAGGCCGGCTGAGGTGGCGGTTAAGGTGTAGCCGGTGGCCGAGATGCCGCCGGCGGTCAGACCGGTAAAGATTGCTATCCCGCTAACCGCATTGGTCTGGGTAATCACGCCTAATACGGCTCCGGCAGAAACGGTCAGCGTAATGGTATTGGCTGCGGCTGGCACGATATTGTTATAATCATCCTGAACCGATACCTGAACGGTCGGTATAAATGAGCTACCTGCCCCGACGGATGTCGGGGGAGCGGTAAAGACCAGTTTGGTAGCCGGGCCGGAAATGGGGATAGTAACCGTGTTGCTGGTTCCTTGATTGCTATTATTATCTTGAGCCGTGATGGTAAATCCCTGGGGCGGAGTCCCATCATACACGGCCCGGTAATAAACCGTGGCGCTCCCCCCGCTTAATGTGTAAGTCGTGGTGGTGACGGTGTAACTGCTGTTTGTATAGAAGGTCACGGTTGGGGTGGCGGTTACCGCGGTGATGGTGGTGGTGATAACCGTAGATGAATCATAATCGACCGTATTCCCATTGGCATCACGGGCCGTGACGGTTACTGTCTGGTTGGTGCCGGTAACCGCAGAATAAGAGGCCGGGATAACTGAATAAGCGGCGATGGCGCCGGGAACCACGGTAACGGTCTTGCCGCCTGATTTAGCCGGGGCAGATACTGATGTGGCGGTGATGGTAACCGTGCCTGACAGGACCCCGGTTAATTTATCCACACTGAGATTAGCCGAGCCGGTGTTGTTGGCTTTGGTCCAGTTATAAGTATCAGAGACAATATTATTATTGATGTCCCTAGAAACCGCGGTGTATGATGAAGATTCCACACCAGAGGTAATCGGGTC
>JACRIK010000020.1 GCA_016235865.1 Planctomycetota bacterium
CCAGGGTCCCGGCGCCCGTTCCCTCAAATTGGAACTCCCACAATTCACCCTGGTGGGCGCCACCACCCGGGCCGGACTCTTGACGCCCGCGCTCCGGGACCGCTTCGGCCTGATGCTGCGCCTGGATTTTTACGCCCCCGATGACCTGGCCAAGATCACCCACCGGGCCGCCCAGGTCCTGGCCGTGGAGGTGGATGACGAAGGGGCCTGGGAGATCGCCCGGCGCTCCCGGGGCACGCCCCGCATCGCCAACCGGCTGCTGAAAAGGGTGCGGGACTACGCCCAGGTACGGGGCGACGGCCGGGTCACCAAGGAAATTGCGGACGCGGCCCTGACGCTCCTCGAAGTGGACCAACTGGGCTTCGACCGCATGGACCGCCAGATCCTCCTCACCATCCTGGAGAAATACAACGGCGGCCCCGTGGGCCTGGGCACCCTGGCCGCGGCCCTCTGCGAAGAGCAGGACACTTTAGAAGACGTCTACGAACCCTTCCTCATCCAATGCGGTTTTTTGCAGCGCACCCCCCGGGGCCGGATGACTACGGCCCGGGCGGTGGAGTATTTTGCTACTAAGATTAATAAAAAAGAATACCCATCATTATTTTAAAAATTAAATGATATTATTATGTTAGAATTTCTTAATCAAAATAGCGGAGCTTTTAATCTCTTATTTTCATTCCTTGTATCTTTAGCTACTATTGTTTATGCAATTTTAACATGGAGATTGGTTTCAGAAACGAGGAAAATAAGAGAAATTCAAATAGACCCGAAAATATCTATAAATATTCAACCAAAGGAAGAGGCAAAAAGTTTTATTGAGATGGTTATCAAAAATATAGGGTTAGGGCCTGCCTATAATATTAGTTTTGAATTAAGTAATGATTTTGAGCATGAGAAGGGTAAATATCTTTCTTAAATAAATTTAATTAAAAAAGGTCTAAATTATTTGGCCCCAAATCAAGAAATATCTTTTTATTTAACAAGCCTATTTGAAAATTATAACGAAAAAATGGAAAATCCATTTGGAATTAGGGTATCCTATCATAGTGGTTTAGGAAAAGTTATTGAGGATAACTACTTAATAGATTTCTCAGTTTTCCTTGGATTAACTTGGCTTGGCACACCTCCGTTACATAAAATTGCTGATAATATTGAGAAAATAAATAATAATATTGACAGGATATCATCTGGTTTTAATAAGATAAACGTAATAGTATATACTAAAGAAGACATTGAAGCGGAGTATGCTAAACATGTTGCCGAAAGAATAGAGATGATAGAAAATCAGAAAAAGTCTAAGTAGATATATTTAATAGCAAATATTATTTGCAAAGAATAATATTATTTATGTCCTCCTGCCGCCATTGCGGCCAAACCGACCGCCTCATCTCCCCCCGCCTGGGCTATTGCGCGTCTTGCATCCGCGGCCATTTTGCCCAGGTATGGCCTGAAATTGAAAAGCTGCACCACGAAAGCCGCCGGGCTTTCAACTTGCCCATCAGCCCTCCCCAAGACCCTCTGGGCAAACCCTGCACCCTCTGTTTCCATGCCTGCCGCATTCCTGAAGGGGGTTATGGCTTCTGCGGGGCCAGGCGGGTGAAAGACGGTAAGATCATCGGCGGCACGGCCGCGGGTGCGCGGCTGAGTTATTATTACGACCCTCTGCCCACCAACTGCGTGGCGGACTGGTTCTGTCCCGGAGGCACGGGCGCGGGGTATCCTAAATATTCGTCCTGCCCGGGCCCGGAGCGTGGTTTTTCCAACCTGGCCGTCTTTTACCACGCCTGCAATTTCAACTGCCTCTATTGCCAGAACTGGACCTTCAAGAAGGCCACCTTTAAGGGCGAGAAAGTCTCGGCTCAAGAACTGGCCGGGGCTGTACAAAAAAACACCGGCTGCATCTGCTACTTCGGCGGCGACCCCACGCCCCAGCTTCCCCACGCCCTGGCTGCGTCCCGCCTGGCCCTGGAACAGGCTCGGGCCAAGGGCCGCCGCGTCCGTATCTGCTGGGAGACCAACGGCGCCATGCGAGAAGAATGGCTAAAGCCCCTGGTGGATAGTTGCCTGGCCAACGGCGGCATCATCAAATTCGACCTGAAGGCCTTCAGCGAAGAAATCCACCTGGCCCTCTGCGGCGTCTCCAACTCCCAGACCCTGAAGAATTTTGCAATCCTGGCCGCGCGCCTGGGGGAGCGCCCGGAAGTGCCTCTGCTCTGCGCCAGCACTCTGCTGGTCCCCGGCTACGTGGACTTAGACGAAATCCACGGCCTGGCCCGTTTCCTCGCCCGCCTCAACCCGGATATCCCTTACAGCCTCCTGGGCTTCTACCCCCAATTCTACCTGAGCGACTTGCCCATCACCTCCCTGGACTTCGCGTCCCAGGCCCGGAACGCGGCCCTGGAAGCGGGAATCAAACGGGTTCATCTCGGCAATCTCCACCTGCTGCACTGACAGGCGAATGACTCAGGAACCGCCAGCCTCTTCCCCTTTTTTTTTATTCCAGTCTGATCGGGAACTTATCCAGAAAAAATATTTTCTGCGATTGTCTGGTTAACAACAGCCGCGCGGTGGTGTTCTAACAAATAAAAGCTCCGAAAAAAGGGATGGCGGGGGGAGGACTAAAGGCGGACACGGAAGCCCTCCTACCAGCCCCCAACCTCTCCCTAAAAATGCCTTCTCGAGAGGGCATTTCCCCTCACGGTCCTTGACCTAAGGTATCAGGAATTCGAAGACCCAGGAA